>CBDTZZ010000028.1:0-8646 GCA_965365035.1 uncultured bacterium
GCAGGTTGGCGGCGATGAAGTCCGCGAGCGCGGCAGGCTCGCCGATGTCCCCGACCGCGGCCGCGATCTCCGATGGCATCGTGTCTGAGAGGTTGGCGGCGCGGACGAACGCTTCGGATGCTTCGCGCATGACGGCCTCTGCCCTGAGGTCGGCACCGCCCTCGTCCTCCAGCGCCTCGACACGAGCGTGGACCGGCGGCCCCTCGCTCTCGATGGCAACGAGGCGGACGCGCGCCTGCCCCTGGAGGATGGCGTGCACGGATCCGTCGGGCGCCTTGGCCATGCGGACGATGCTGGCCACAGTGCCGACTTCGCTCAGGCGCAGTCCGTCTTTCGGGCCTTTGTCATCGTCCGGCTCGCTGAAGATAGCGACAAGCTTGCCTTCGGAGGAGGCAGCTTCGTCGATCGCCTGTTTGTCGCGCTCTTCGACGGCCATGACGGGCATCAGCTGCTGCGGATAGACGACGTTGGTCCCGCTGGGTATCACCGGCATCACCTCCGGGAGCACAAGCTCCTCGGGACGCGTTTCCGGCTTCGGGTCCGGCTTCTTCTTCTTGCGCTTCGGTTTGTCAGTCATCTGTGGGTGATCAGCGGACGACGATCGTCAGGTGGCGGCCGCCGTGGGGTTTCGTGATGGGGAGCGTGATTTCCAGGATGCCGTCTTTATAGACGGCTTTCGCCGCTTCGGCGTTGACCTCGGAAGGCAGAAGAAGATCGCGCTGGAAGGCGCCGTGCGTGATCTCCATCTGTGAATAGACGCGGTTCGGGCGCCCGCTGAGGGGCTTGCGCCGGCCGCGGACGACCATCGAGCGGCCCTCGACCTCGAGCTCGATCTCCTCTTCGGGGATGCCGGCGATCTCCATGAGGACAACAACTTCATTGTCCGTGTGGTAGATGTCGACCGGCGGCTCCATGTAGGGCCGGCCAAAGCCGGGATTGGCCGGAGAGCCGAAGACGCGTTCGTATGCCCGGCTCATGCGCTCCTGGATGTGCTGCTCAAAGTCCGACATGTCGACGTCTTGCCTTGCCATGAAGAAGCTGGGGAGGCCGTCAGGCCACCTGCACCACCATCTCCACCTCAACCGCGATATCGAACGGCAGTTCGGCCATGCCGACGGCGCTGCGGGCGTGCCGGCCGCGGTCTCCGAACAACGATATCAGCAGCTTGGAGGCGCCGTCTATCACGGCGGGCTGCTGGTTGAAGCCCGGCGCGCTGTTGACGAAGCCAAGCAGCTTAACGATGCGCTTCACGCGATCCAGGTCGCCGATCTCGCCCTGGAGGGCCGTCAGCGACGCCAGGGCGCAGAGGCGTGCCGCCTCTTCCGCCTGCTCGACGTCAACGTCCGCGCCGACCTTGCCCGTGACGAAGCCGCCGTCCGGCAGCTGTGGCCCAGAGCCGGAGACGAATACGAGGTCGCCCGCGCGGACTGCGGACACATAGTTGCCAGCGGAGAATGGAGGCGGTAGCTCCAGGCCCATCTCCCGCAGCCGGTCGGCGACGCTCATCGCTTACTTGGGCTTCTTGCCGCCGCCGCGCGGTTTCGGCTTCGCGCCGTTGCCGGACGCTTTCGGCTTCGGACTCTTCTTCGCCTTCGCGGCGGGCTTCGCCTTGCCCTTCGCCTTCGGCTTCTCGCCGTTTTCGTCCGGCTCGGCACCTGTCGGAAGGTCGTCGCCAGCCTCCGCGAAGTCCCGGCCCATGTCGACGATAGCGATGGCTGCCACACGGTCGTCGTCGCCCACATCCATCAGCTTGACGCCCTGAGTCGGGCGGCCTTGCTTCGAGATGTGCGCCACCGGCGTGCGGAGCATTTTCCCGTTCTCAGAGATCATCATCACTTCGTGCTCCGGGTCTACGGCGCGGGCGTGGACCAAGGGGCCGCTCTTGGTATGAGTCTTAAACGTGATCACGCCCTGCCCGCCACGGTTGTGGCGCGGATATTCTTCCACGGGCGTGCGCTTGCCGTGTCCCTGCGCGCTGGCGACGAGGAGGTTGTGGCCTTCGCGCGCGATTTCGAGCCCGATGACAGAGTCGCCGGACTTCAACCTGATGCCGCGCACGCCGCCAGACAGACGTGAGGCTGACCTCAACGCCTTCACTGCGAAACGAATCGCCTGGCCGCTTGCCGTCACCATGATGGCGTCGTCGTTATCGCTGCAAATGTGTGCGCTGACGAGCTCGTCTTTGGCTTCGAGGTCCATCGCGATCAGCCCGTCTCGCCGCACGTTGGCGAAGTTCTTCATCGGCGTCTTCTTCGCCTCGCCCAGTTTCGTGCCCATGACCATGAACTCGTTCTCCACGCCCTTCGGTGTGCGGACAACGGCGGTGATGCGCTCGCTCTGGTCCAGCATCAGCAGCTGCATCACGGAGATACCTCGCGCCTCGCGTTTGCCTTCATCCACTTCCCAGGTCTTGACCTGGAAGCAGCGTCCGCGGTCGGTAAAGAAGATCAGGCGGTCGTGCGTGTCGGCGACGACGAGATGGCGGATGTCGTCATCTTCCTTGGTGCGCGCGCCGATGATGCCGACGCCTCCGCGCCGCTGCGAGCGATATGTACTGAGTGGGATGCGCTTGATGTAGCCGCGCGAGGAGATCGTCACGACGACCTCCTGGTGAGCTACCATGTCCTCTTCGGAGAACTCCTCGGGCTCCTGGTCCAGGATTATCGTGCGCCGCTCGTCGCCAAACTTGTCCTTCAGTGCTTCGGCATCATCGCGGATCAGGAAGTCGATCTTGCGCGGGTTGGCCAGGAGGTCTTCGAGGTAGTTGATCTGCTTCAGCAAGTCCTCGTACTCCGACTTGATCTTGTCGCGCTCCAGGCGCGCCAGACGGCGCAGCTGCAGGTCCAGTACCGCCTGTGCCTGGGGATCCGACAGCTCGAACGGCTTGGCCATCAATTTCTTCTTCGCGTCTTCGGCGGAAGGGGCGCCGCGGATCGCCTTGATCACCTCGTCCAGCATGTCGATCGCCTTGAGCAGCCCCTCAAGGATGTGCGCCCGTTCCTGCGCCTTCCTCAGTTCGTATTCGGAGCGGCGACGGATAACGTCGCGGCGGTGGTCGATAAAGGACTCTAGTATCTTCTTGAGGCTGACGGTGCGCGGCTGGCCGTCGACGAGGGCGAGCATGTTGACGGCGAAGGCCGACTGCATCGCCGTGTGTTTGTAGAGGGCGTTGAGTAGCTGCTTCGGCTGAGCCTCGCGTTTGAGTTCGATGACGACGCGCATGCCGTCGCGGTCGGACTCGTCGCGCAGGTCGGAGATGCCGTCGATCTTCTTGGCGCGCACGAGGTTGGCGATCTTTTCGACAAGCGCCGCCTTGTTCGTTTGATACGGCAGCTCGGTGACGATGATCTGGTTGCGGTTGCCCTTCGCATTCTCCTCGACGTGAACGCGCGCCCTTACGACAACGCGGCCCTTTCCGTCGGAGTAGGCCGTGCGGATGGCATCCCGCTTCTCCGTCGTTGGCCCTTCACCGTCGACGCCCGGGATCCTGTGCGTCTCGAAGCGAAAGGCGACGCCGCCGGTAGGGAAGTCCGGCCCGGTGACGATGTCCGCCAGGTCTGCGCTGGTCGTCTCCGCATCGTCGATCAGGCGGATTACGGCGTCGCAGAGTTCGGTCAGGTTGTGCGGCGGGATGTTCGTCGCCATGCCGACGGCGATGCCGGAGGCGCCATTGGCGAGCAGGTTGGGCACGCGGGCCGGCAGCGGCATCGGCTCCTTGAGTGAGCCATCGAAGTTTTCGAAGAAGTCGACGGTTTCTTTGTCGAGGTCGACGAGGAGTTCCATGGCGATCGCGCTCAGCCGCGCCTCCGTGTAGCGCATGGCGGCGGGCGGGTCGTTATCCATCGATCCGAAGTTGCCCTGGCCGTCGACGAGCGGGTAGCGCAGCGAGAACGGCTGGGCGAGGCGGACCATCGCCTCGTAAACCGGACTGTCGCCGTGCGGGTGGTACTTGCCCAGTACCTCACCGACGATACGAGCGCTCTTCTTGTAGGAGGAATTCGCTGTTATGCCCATGTCCGACATGGCGTAGAGGATTCGCCTCTGCACCGGCTTTAGGCCGTCCCGGATGTCCGGGAGCGCGCGGGAGACGATGACGGACATCGCGTAGTCGAGATAGGAGGTGCGCATCTCCTCCTCGATCTTGATCGGGCGGCTGTTGCCGAGAGGAAATACGGGAGGTTCGATAGTCATGAGGGCTCCTGGCGAAGGGCGCTTGTGTGGGACGCAGGCCAGAGTAGCGCAGAGTGACAATGAGACGGCTGTTCTGGCACGTATCTATTTTACAGTATTCAGGTACCGATTACACGCAAATTGATACGCTAAGTTAGCAGATTTCATTGGGGAAGATTGAGCCTGAATCCTACGCAAATCTATGTTGACGTTAGCCGGGGATAGCATCAATTATTAGCACACACTAACTTTCATACCTAAATAAGGAGCCACCTCCCCGTGATCCGACTCGTCGTTCCCCTCCTCGCCCTCCTCTCGCTGTCGGCCATCGTGGCCTGCGGTGGAGATGACGCGGAGACACTCACGATCTACTCCGGCCGCTCAGAGAGCCTCGTGCAGCCGATTCTGGACCAGTTCGAGGAGGAAAGCGGCGTCAAGGTCAGGGTGCGCTACGGCGACACCGCGGAGCTGGCCGCTACGATCCTAGAAGAGGGCGGCAACAGCCCCGCTGACGTCTTCTTCGCCCAGGACGCCGGCGCTCTCGGCGCCCTGGCGGACGCCGGCCTGCTCAAGACGCTGCCGAGCATGGTTCTCGATCTCGCGCCGTCCCAGTACCGCTCGCAGGCTGACCTCTGGGTCGGCATCTCAGGGCGGGCGCGAGTGGTCGCCTACAACACCGACGTGCTATCGCCCGACGACCTTCCGGACTCCATCTTCGGCTTCACGGCCCCCGAATGGGAAGGGCGTATCGGCTGGGCGCCGCAGAACGGCTCGTTCCAGGCGTTCGTCACGGGCCTGCGCGTGCTGGAAGGCGACGATGCCGCGCGAGACTGGCTGGAAGGGATTATGGCGAACAACCCCACCGAATACCCGAACAACACGACCTCCCTCGAAGGCGTGGCGAACGGCGAAGTCGACGTGGCTTTCGTTAACCACTACTACCTCTTCCGCTTCCTGGAGGAGGAGGGCGATGGCTTCAATGCCCGCAACTACTACACGGGACCCGGAGACGCCGGCTCCCTCGTCAACATCGCCGGCGCTGGTATCCTCAAGACGACGAACAGCAACGACCTCGCCGAGCAGTTCCTCAGGTACATGCTGGGCACGACTGCACAGCAGTACTTCGCGGACGAGACCTACGAATACCCGGTCATCGACGGCATCGCGATCCAGGAGGGCCTGGTGCCACTGGCCGAGATCCGGCCACCCGACATCGACCTGAGCGACCTGTCGGACTTGAACGGCACGCTGGACCTGCTGAGAGAAACGGGCGCGCTGCCATAGCAGGACAGCGATGGCGCTGACGTTCGGCGCCTTTCGACGCTCGTACACTCTGCAGGCGCCGCCCCTTGTGGGGGTGCTGGCAGCCGGCGTTGGCGCAGCGATGCTGTTGCCCCTCGTCTACCTCGTTATACGCGCCAGCGAAGGGGGCACCTTCCTCGAGACGCTGACGAGCGAGGGCACGATCGAAACGCTGATCCGGACGTGCCTGCTGGCGGCGGCGGTGACGGCTGCTGCGATCCTCATTTCACTACCCGCCGCCTGGCTGACCGCCCGAACCGACCTGCCTTTCCGCGCCGTCTGGTCCGTGCTGTTCTCGCTGCCACTTGTGTTCCCGTCGTACGTCGGCGCGTTTGTGTTGGTGGCGGCGCTGGGGCCGCGCGGCATCGTCCAGGGCTGGCTGGAGCCGCTGGGGGTGGACCGCCTGCCGGAGATCTATGGGTTCTGGGGCGCCTGGCTGGCGATCACTCTGTTCACCTTCCCCTACGTCCTCATCCCGCTGCGCGCTGCCATGAAGGGCCTCGACCAATCGATGGACGACGCCGCGCGATCCCTCGGTGCTTCGTCGCTCGGCACGTTCTTCCGCGTCACGCTGCCGCAGCTGCGTCCGGCGCTGGCCGCGGGCGGTCTGCTCGTCGCGCTGTACACGTTGAGCGACTTCGGCGCTGTCTCGATCCTGCGCTTCGACTCACTGACGCGCGTCATCTTCATCCAGTACAAGTCGGCGTTCGATCGCTCCGAGGCGGCGTCGCTGGCGCTTCTGCTGGCGGCCGTGGCGCTGGCCGCCGTCTGGATCGAGTCGATGACGCGGGGCAAGGCACGCTACCATTCGCAGGCCGTGCGCAGGACGCCGAAGATCGTGCGCCTGGGCAACTGGCGCTGGCCAGCGCTGGCGTTTTGCGTCTCCCTGGTGATGATCTCGCTGGTGCTGCCGGCGTCGGTGCTCGTCTACTGGCTCGTGCGGGGCCTGGACGCGGGTCAGTCGGTGGGCTTCGTTGGCTCGGCGGCCCTGAACTCGGTACAGGTGTCGACGCTGGCGGCGGGCGCGGCGATCCTGTTCGCTCTACCGGTGGCCGTGTTCTCTGTCCGCTATCCGGGCGTCCTCTCACGGCTGATCGAGAGGGCGAGCTATACGGGGTTCGCGCTGCCGGGGATCAGCATCGCGCTGGCGCTCGTGTTCTTCGGGGCAAACTACGCGCCCTGGATCTACCAGACGCTGCCGCTGCTGATATTCGCCTACGTTGTGCGCTTCATGCCGCAGGCGCTGGGAGCGTCGCGGACGTCCCTTCTGCAGACGAATCCGAAGACTGAGGAAGCGGCCCGCGGGCTGGGCAAGGGGAAGCTAGCCGTCCTTCGCCGCGTCACGCTGCCGCAGCTTCTGCCGGGGCTTTCGACGGGCGCCCTGCTGGTCTTCCTGACGGCGATCAAGGAGCTGCCGGCCACTCTCCTCCTCAGCCCGATCGGATTCAGCACCCTGGCCACGGAGATCTGGGCGAGCACTAACGAGGCGATGTTCGCGCGCGCGGCCGCAGCCGCCATCCTCCTCGTGCTCATCGCCGCGATACCGACTACCATTGTCGTCCTGAGAGAGCAGCAAGCGAGATGAGCGAGGCGTTCGTCAACTGCAGCGGTGTCACGAAGCGGTTTGGAGACACGACCGCCGTGAACGACGTGTCGCTTGAGGTCGAGCGCGGCCAAACGCTGGCGCTGCTGGGCCCCAGCGGCTGTGGCAAGACGACGCTCCTGCGCCTGATCGCCGGCCTGGAGCGACCCGACGCCGGCACGATCTCGATTGACGGTGTGCCGGTCGCCGGCGATGGCAAGCACGTGGCGCCGGAGAAGCGGCGCGTCGGCATGGTGTTCCAGGACTACGCCCTCTTCCCGCACCTCAGCGTGCGCGACAACATCGCCTTCGGCATGAGCGGCGGCGGGCGCAAAGAGCGCGTGGACACGCTGCTCGCGGGCACCGGACTAACCGGGCTCGGCGCCCGGATGCCACAGGAGCTGTCGGGCGGGCAGCAGCAACGTGTGGCGTTGGCCCGTTCGCTGGCGGCCGAACCGCAGGTGATGCTCCTGGACGAGCCGTTCTCCAACCTCGACCCGGAGCTGCGTCACCGGCTGCGTGAAGCCGGGCGAGCGATCCTGGAGTCGCTACAGCTGACGGCGATCTTCGTTTCGCACGACCAGGAGGAGGCCCTTAGCCTCTCCGGTCGGCTGGCGATCATGATGAACGGCCGCATCGAGCAGGTCGGCTCGCCATCACACGTTTACAACCACCCGGCCACGCGGGCAGTAGCGAGCTTTCTCGGCGACGCCAACTTCCTGCCGGGTGAGTACCGCGACGGCAGGCTGCAGTTCGAGCTCGGCAGCGTGGCCGCGAAGAGCGATCTCAGTGGCGCCGTTGAGGTGATGGTGCGGCCCGAGCGCCTGACGCTCGATGGCGACACCGGCATACCCGTCGAGGTCGTGCACTCCGACTACTTCGGGCACGACCAGTTAGCCACGGTCCGCCTGCCCAGCGGGGACGTGGTGAAGGTGCGCCTTCAGCCCGGCCGCAACTTCGAGATCGGCAGCCGCACGAGCCTGAGCCTGGTCGGCGACGTCGTGCTCTTCTCCGCCTGAGGGGCGCTACGGAGCGCCACGGAGGCAGCTGAGGCGAACTCGGAAAGGCGTCACTGAGTGCAGGCTTCGACGAAGGCCCGGAATAGCGTGCCGGCGTCGGGGCGCATCTCTGGCCGCTCCGGATGCCACTGCACGCCGACGGTCCAGCGGTGCGTCGCGCTCTCTACCGCCTCAACGTAGCTATCGTGTGACGACGCCACGCCGCGCAGGCCTTCGGCCAGCAGCGGTTCCGTAACGGCCTGGTGGTGGCGCGAGTTGACGCGAATCTTGTCCTCGCCCTCGTATGCGCCGGCCAGCCGGCTGGCCTTGTCCGAGACGATCACTTCGTGCCAAGCGGACACGTCCTTCCGCGCGCGGTGAGAGTCATCGTCGATGTGCTGAAGGAGTGAGCCGCCCATCGTCACGTTCAGCAGCTGGAAGCCGCGACAGATCGCCAGCACCGGCACGTCTCGCGCCAGGGCGTCCTCCAGCAGAGCTCTCTCGTGCTGATCGCGGTCGTCCTGCGATGGCTGAGTGTGTTCGTCGCGCTTCGCGTGGTAGAGCTTCGGGTTGACATCGACACCGCCCATCAGC
>CBDTZZ010000029.1:0-8454 GCA_965365035.1 uncultured bacterium
CGACGCCCTGCTCTTCGAGCCGCGCCCGCTCCGTGGCGACGTCGTCGACGACGAGGTCGACGAGCATGCGTTGCGGCTCCCTGGCCTGGCCCTTGGTCTCGCTATGGCCATCGACGATTAGGTTAGCGCCACCGACCGCAAAGGCGCCGTCGCCCATCTCCGGCACGTTTGGCAGGCCGACCGTGTCGCCGTAGAACTTCTTGAGGCGGTCGGGGTCCTCTCTGGTGATCTGGATGTGGAAGCTGTTGACCTTCATTTGTCCGTCCTTTCGTAGCTGAGATTGCCCTACCGTAAGGCCCGCTGGTGACAGCGTGTTGTCAGGAGTAGATCGACCGTTTTACAGGACCGAGATCGGGTCGACGTCCAGAGTCCAGCCGCGCGGGAGCGGTTCGTCGCCAAGGATAGCCGTCGGGTCGTCGCCGCGGACGACGACGTTCCAGCGCCAGCGGCCGCGGATGCGCGGAACGTAGGCCGGCGAGGGGCCGAGCACGTCGACGTTGGGCAGGCCGAGACGGGCGGTCTCTTCGCGCAAGGCGCGGGCAATCTTTGCCGCCTGCTCACGCGAGTAGTCCGCGTTCGTGTGAGCGAAGGTGAGGCGCACCAGCCGGCCGAACGGTGGGTAGACCATACGCCGCCGGTTCTCGATCTCCTGAGCGTAGAGCGCATGATAGTCGTGCGCCGCCATCGCCTCGATCGCGTAGTGGTCCGGCGTGTAGGTTTGGACGATCACGCGTCCACCTCTGGGGCCGCGGCCGGCGCGCCCGGCGACCTGCTCCAGCAGCTGAAACGTGCGCTCGCCGGCGCGGAAGTCGGGCAGGTGGAGCGCGACGTCGGCGGAGATGACACCGACGAGCGTGACGAGCGGGATGTCGAGCCCTTTGGCGATCATCTGCGTGCCGACGAGGATATCCGCTTCGTGAGAGATGAAGCGGGAGAGGATCGCCTCGTGCTGATCCCGCCCGCGCGTCACGTCGCTATCCCAGCGAAGCGTGCGTGCGCCGGGGAATTCTCGCTGCGCCGCTTCCTCAACCCTCTCGGTGCCGATGCCGACCTGCCGCAGGCGGCTGCCGCCGCACTCTGGACAGGCGCCGGGGAGAGACGACCGCCGGTGGCAGTAGTGGCAGACGAGGCGACCGTCCGATTGGTGATAGGTAAGCGCGACGGCGCAGGAGCGACACTCCGGCACGTGGCCACAATCGCGGCACTGGACGAAGGACGCGGCGCCGCGGCGGTTGAGGAAGAGCATCACCTGCTCGCCGGAGTCGAGTGCGGCACGGACGGCCCGCGCCAGCGCGCGGCTGAAGATGCTGCGATTGCCAGCCTTCAGCTCCTCACGCAGGTCGACGACTTCCACCGCCGGTAGCGGTCCGGGCTTGACGCCGCTGTCGCCTGGAATGAGCCGCTCCGGAAGCTCAAGGAGGCGATAGGCCTTGGCCGAGGCCCGGAAGTGGCTTTCGACGTCGGGGGTCGCAGAGCCGAGGACGAGCACGGCCCCCGTACGGGCGCAGAGTTCCTCCGCCGCCTTGCGTGCGTGGTATCGCGGCGAGCCCTCTTGCTGCTTGTACGTCCACTCGTGCTCTTCGTCGAGGACCACGAGGCCGAGGTCCGGCTGAGGGGCGAAGAGGGCTCCTCGCGGGCCGATCACGACACGGTACTGCCCATCGCGGACGGCGTGCCACATGTCGAAGTGCTCGCCGAGCGAGAGGCCGCTGTGCATGACCGCGACCTCGCCGGGGAAGCGCTCGCCGAAGCGGCGAACGGTCTGCGGCGTGAGCGAGATCTCCGGTACGAGCACGATCGCCCGCTTGCCGAGCGATGCCGCGTGCGCGATCGCTTCCAGGTAGACTTCCGTCTTGCCGCTGCCCGTGACACCGTGGAGGAGGAAGGTGCGACTGGAGTCTGGCTGCGGCGCGGCATCCAGGGCGGCGATGATGTCGGCGGCCGCCCGCCCCTGATCAGCCGTCAGCTCGGCCGCCGGCTTAGGTTCGTACTCGCGGCCGGCCAGAGGATCACGCAGGAGCGTCACGTCTTCTCTCGCCGCAATGCCTTCGGCCTCGAAGTCCCGCAGCGTGGCCGGCGTTAGGCCCAGCGCCCGCGCCCGGCTCAGAGGCAACGAGCCCTCCTCCGACAGGGCCTCGAGAACCGTGGCCCGTCGCCCCGCTCTCTGGGAGCCATCCTCTCGCAGTTCGGCGGCTCGACTTCGGGCGTCGTCAGCCGATTGACGTAGCGTGAGGTGGGCTACGACGCGCGGCTGGACGGCCGGACGAGCCAGTCGATACGTCCGCGCCACCAGACCGCGCCGGACGAGCGAAGTGATCGCCCGGCCGACGCCCCGCACGTCCTTGAGTGAGCGCTTGAGGTCCTCGGATTCGGTCTCCTCTTGCTCGCGGAGCGCGTCCATGACGGTACGCTCGGCGTCGTTGAGGTCATCCGGCGCGTCACCGGCCCAGAAGGCGGATCGCAGGAGCGTCTGCGGCCGGCGCTTGAAGCCGGGCGGCAGCATGAGCGAGACACTGTCGAAGAGCGGCGCCCGATAGTAGTCGCTGAGCCAGGCGGCCAGTGACATGCGCTCCGGCGTTACCAGCGGGCGCTCGTCGATCACGGCCTCGATGTCGCGGGTGTCCTGGAAGCGCGGCTCAGCGGTGATCTCGGCGACGATGCCCTGCAGCGTGCGTGCGCCGAAGGGCACGTAGACGGCCTGGCCGACGGCGACGGTCAGCTTGTCGGGGACGCGATAGGTGAACGTCTGGCGGATCGGAGCGGCGGCGTTGACGGCGACCTCGGCGTAGGGCATCGCCCCAAGTATAGGAAGGCTGAGCGGAAGCTCATAGCGCGGAGCGGGCAGAGAAAAGGCCCGCCGTAGCGGGCCGCGGGCGGAGGGCGCTGCGCCCTACTTCGCTTCTTCGGTCGCCTCTTCCTTGTCGTCGCCGGACTCTTCGGCCTTCGCAGGCTCATCGGCAGCAGGCTCTTCCTTTGTCTCGGCTTCCGGTGCAGGCTCTTCTTCGGCAGCGGGGGCTTCCTCGGCCTTGGCTTCCGGTGCGGGCTGCTCTTCGGCAGCGGGCGCGTTCTCGGCCTCGGCTTCCGGTGCGGGATCCCCAGCGGGCGCCGCTTCTTCGTCGCTCGCTTCGGGCTCTGCGCCCTCTTCGAGCGCCTCGGTAGGCTCGCTCTCTTCTTCCTCAATCGGCTGATCGCCGGCGGCCAGTTCGGCGGCCAAGTCCTCAAAGCGCTCGCGAGAGCCGACGCGGATGCGAGCGGCCTTGCCAACGCGCTCTCGCAGATAGTAGAGGCGAGCGCGGCGGACGCGGCCGACCTTGGTGACCTCGACCCTGGCGATAAGTGGCGAATGGTACGGGAAGACGCGCTCGACGCCGATGCCGTGGCTGACGCGGCGCACCGTGAAGTTGGAGTTGATGCCGCCGCGCTTCTTGCGGATGACGACACCCTCGAACACCTGGATGCGCTCTCGCTCGCCCTCGACTACCTTGACGTGAACACGCACGGTATCGCCCGAGCGAAAGCTCGGGATATTGCGATTAGGCTTGGTTTCTACGTATGAATTGGCGTCCATGGCAACATTAGCCAGTCTACTGACGGGTGGTGCTTAGGGCAACCGAATGGAGCGGTCTGAAAGCGGGGCAGCGAACCCCTTGGGCGGGGCTCAGATGCCTTCGCCCAACTGCTCGGACAGCCACTCCTTCTCTTCCTTACTTAAGGAGAGGCGCTCCAGGAGGTCTGGCCGGCGCTGTGCCGTGAGCAGCAGGTTCTGGCGCCGCCGCCATTTGTCGACTTCCGCGTGGTGGCCTGATAGGAGCACGTCGGGCACTTCCCAGCCGCGGAACTCGGGCGGGCGCGTGTAATGCGGCGCCTCCAGCAGCCCGTGCGAGAACGACTCGTCCTCGACGGACTCGGGCGAGCCGAGCGCGCCCGGAAGTTGGCGCACAACGGCGTCGACGAGAACCATCGCCGGTAGCTCGCCGCCGGAGAGCACGTAGTCGCCGATGCTGACCTCGTGGGTCGCCAGGTGTTCGTGCACGCGGGCGTCAAAGCCTTCGTAGCGGCCGCTAAGAACGATCAGTCGCTCTTCCGCCGCCAGCTCCAGCGCCAGGGCGTGACTGAACTTATGGCCAGCTGGCGTCATGAGGACGATGGGGCCGGGTTCGGGGGCCATCTCCAGCACTGCTTCTGTCGCGGCGAAGACGGGCTCCGGCTTCATCACCATGCCGGGGCCGCCGCCGTATACGTAGTCGTCGGTGACCTGGTGCTTGCCTTCCGCCCAGTCGCGAATGTTGTGGAGGTTGATCGAGACGAGCCCGGCGTCGATCGCGCGCTTGATGATCGATTCGTCAAAGGGCCCACGGAACATGCCAGGGAAGAGCGTCAGTATGTCTATGCGCATGTCTTACCCCTGGGCAGGCGTTTTCCCCATCTCGCCCCACATCCTAGCGTTGGTGGGGCGAGTCCTCGCCCGTAATCAGCTCGATGGCGTGCTCAAGCACGGGCAGCACGGCCGATAGGTTCTCGTTCACACCCTTCGGGCTGCCCGGCAGGTTGATGATTAGCGTCTTGCCCCGCACGCCGGCGACGGCGCGGCTGATCATAGACATCGGTGTGTGCTTGAGGCCCTCGCTGCGCATCGCTTCGGCGATGCCGGGGACCTCGTAGTCGATTACGGCGAGCGTGGCCTGGGGGGTAACGTCGCGCGGCCCAAGGCCCGTACCGCCCGTAGTCACGATTAGCTGCACCGAGCCTCCGTCCGCCCAGCGACGCAGATGCTCGGAGATGCGGTCGAGGTCGTCAGCAATAACTTCGTAGCGGGCGATCTCGGCACCGATGGAAGCGAGGAGGTCCTTAATGACGGTTCCGGAGGTGTCAGCACGTTCGCCACGGGCGCCTTGATCAGATGTGGTTAGTACGGCGGCGGCGAAGAGCATGACAGATGTTAGTTGTCGATAAACGGCGAATTGTTGTATGCGAGTACTTGACAGGATGGGGTGGGGTGGTATGATCGCCCACGAAGTGGGGAGAAATGGGGTTTGCCTACCCGCTATTCAATTACCGCGGCATCGGAGCTGGTGCTCCGCCCACGGCAATCGGATTTTAGCACAAGCGAACCCGGGGATTCTGAAGAAGGCAGGTAGTTCCGACAATGGCCTTCCTGGGCAACTACGAACACACGCTGGATGACAAGGGCCGGGTAGCGATACCGGCCAAGTACCGCGCGGATTTCCCCGGGCGGATTGCCATCATCATCCCCCTCGCCGACGGCTGCCTGCAGGTCTACCCAGAACCGGCCTTCAGGGAGATGCTTCAGGACGTTAGGTCCAAGCCCGTCACCGACCTCGCCGGACGCCGGCTGCGGCGCCAGTTCGAGGGTCAATCATTTGAAGCCGAGCTCGACCGCCAGGGTCGCATCCTTATCCCCGCACGCTCCCGCGAGAAGATCGGCCTCGATGGCACCGTGATCATCGTCGGTACCGGCGAGTGCCTGGAGATCTGGACCGAGGACGGCTGGGAGAAGGAAATAGACGAATCGGTGAGTGTTCCGTCCACGGGACAGGACCGAGTGGACTAGGGCGGTGGTTGCAATCTCCCCCCTTAAGGATGTCAAAGTCCACTCTCCCGTCCTGACGGACGAGGTCATCGAACGCCTGGCGGTCGAGCCCGGTGGACGCTACGTCGATTGCACGCTGGGCGCCGGCGGTCATGCGCGCCTAATCATGGAGGCCGGCGCGCCCGGCGCCATCCTGCTGGGCATCGACGCCGACCCGCATGCTGTGGCGCTGGCCCGGGACAATCTGAAGGGCTTCGACGGCGATCTGAAGCTGGTGAACGCGAACTTCCGCGACCTGGACGAGACAGCCCGCAAGCTCGGCTTCGTGCCTGCGCACGGTGTGCTGTTCGACCTGGGCATCTCGTCGATGCAGCTGGCAGAGGACGGTCGGGGCTTCAGCTTTCAGACGGAGGCGGCGCTGGACATGCGATTCAGCCCCGAGCAAGAGTTGACGGCAGCAGATATCGTCAACGACTACGACGAGTCCGACATTGCAAACCTGATCTGGGAGTACGGCGAGGAGCGGTTCAGCCGCCGCATCGCGAAGGCGATCTTGCGTACACGCCCGTTGCAGACGACGACGGCGCTGGCGTCCGTCGTGTCCAGGGCGGTGCCAGGGCGCGGCAAGATTCATCCGGCGACGCGGACGTTTCAAGCACTGCGCATCGCCGTCAACGACGAGCTGCGAACGCTCGAATCGGCGCTGGAACAGGCAAGGAACATACTCGGCCCGGCAGGTCGCCTGGTCGTGATCTCCTTCCACAGTCTGGAAGACCGCATCGTCAAGCAGTTCTTCCAGCGCGAGTCGCGCGATTGCATCTGCCCGCCGGAAACACCTCTTTGCATCTGCGAACACAAGGCGACGCTGCGCATCATCACGCGGCGGCCGATCACGCCAACACCCGAGGAACAGAAGACGAACCCGCGCAGCCGCAGCGCCAAGCTACGCGCTGCCGAGCGCATCGGAGAGGTCAGCTGATGGCCGCCAACCGTCAACGCAGTTCGGCGATCCCGCTTCAGGACGGCAACATCCCCGTGATCCTGATCCTGGTGACGCTGGTCGTCGGAGTCGCGGCGCTGCTGCCGCTGGTGCAGACGAGCCTGGCGACTTCAACCGGAGGAAACGTCTCGCGCCTGGAGCAGCTGCGCGAGGACTGGCAGGCGCAGCTGCACGAACAGGAGCTGAGGGTCGCCCAACTAGGAAGCCTCGACCGCATCGATGGTGAGGCGCGAGGACGGCTGAAGATGGTGACACCAGACTCGGTGACATATCTGCTCGTCGACGCGCCGGCGCCTGCGCCAATCAAGCTGCCGAGCCGCTACCTGACTGAAGAGACCGGACCTGTTGAAGGTGAATCGCTCTGGGAGGAATTCTTTGGCTGGGTACCGCTGCCATGAGGATTAGCGATGGGCAAGCGACGGTTCACTGAGGTCTGGCGCGTCTGGGCGGTGATGGCCGCTATCGTGCTGGCGACTCTTGTCGTCACCCTTCGCCTCGTCCAACTGCAGATCGTTGACCACGCCCAGTACGCCGCCGACGCGCGGCTGATCCACTACGGGCAAGACACGCTGGCCGACCGCCGGGGCGCGCTTTTGGACCGCAACGGCTATCCGTTGGCCGCCAGCGAGGCCGCCTACAACGTGATGGTAGAGAAGCGAGCGTGGACGGACCCCGCGAGCGCTCAGGCGGCCGCAGATTCGCTGGCGGAGGTCACCGACGCTTCCTCTGCCGTGATGCTCAGCATCGTCGCCGACACAGAGGCGTTCGAAGTGCCGGTGGTCCGCGGCCTGAACTACGGACAAGGCGTCGCCGTGCGCGAGCTCGGCCTTCCCGGCGTGCGCTTGCTTGAGGGCAGCCGTCGTGCGTATCCGGAGGGCAACTTGGCAGCGCAGCTCCTGGGCTTCGTCGGCCAGGAGAACAGCGGGCTGACGGGGCTCGAGGCGGACCTGGACTCGATCCTCGGCGGCAACCCTGGTCAAGTAACGTACGAGCGCGACGGTATCGGTAACCAGTTGGCCTTCGGAGCGCGCTCGGAAACACCAGCGCAGCCCGGCGCGAACGTCGTCCTGAGCATCGACCGCTATCTCCAACGAGTGGCCGAGCAGGAGCTTGACCGCGCAATCGAGGAGAACGAAGCGCAGGGCGGAACGATCATCATCATCCAGCCGGCGACGGGCCAGGTGCTGGCGATGGCGAGCCGGCCCACATTCGACGTCACGAAGCCTGACCTCAGCGACGACTCAAAGCAGGCGCTCTTCCGCAACCGCGCGATCACGGACACATATGAGCCTGGCTCGGTCTTCAAGCTCGTGACGATGGGCGCCGCGCTCGACCTCGGCGTCGTTTCGCCGGGCACGTGGTGGTACGACGAGGGCGTCGTCCACATCAGCAGCTGGAGCATCTACAACTGGGACTTTTCGGCCAACGGTTCGCAGACCGCGCAGGATATTCTCTCGAAAAGCCTGAACACGGGAGCGGCCTGGCTCGCTAACCTCAGCGGGCCATCCGGCTTCTACGAATACATCGAGCGCTTCGGCTTCGGCGTCACGACGGATAGCGGCCTCTCGGGAGAGGTCGACGGCCGCGTGCGGACGCCGGAGAACGATCCAGAAGGCTGGCGTCCGGTAGACATGGCGACGAACAGCTTCGGACAGGGCATCGCCGTAACGCCGCTGCAGATGGCCATGGCCGTCGCCGCGATCGGCAACGACGGTGTGCTGATGAAGCCACAGCTGGTGAACGAGATCGTCGGCCCGCTGGGAACGCAGGTCGTTGAGCCGGAATCCGTACGGCACGTGATGAGTCCGGAAACGGCGCGAACCTTGCTAGACATGATGGGCGTTGTGATGGACGGGGCCTCAACCGCCTACATAGACGTGCCTGGCTACGCCTTCGGCGGCAA
>CBDTZZ010000030.1:0-8357 GCA_965365035.1 uncultured bacterium
GTTTACCCCGGACAACTGGTTCCTGGAGACGGCCGTCATGGGCAGCATCTTCACGATCATCCTGCTAGCGGCCTCAATCGCGCTGACCTACGTCGTGCTGGCGGAGATCTTCAAGGTACCGATCACGCTGGACGGGCTGGGGCGCGTACTGGGGCTGTGCTACACGGTGTACGCCATCAGCTTCTTCGTCTTCCTGCCGGAGATCGGCTTCACTTTCGGCGTGCTGTCGATCGCCGCGATGTTCTACTACGCGGTGAGTGGGGTGCGCGCCGCCGCCCCGGGAACGAGCGCCGGTGCTGCCGTGCTCTCCGTCGGCGCGGGTTTCGTACTCTGGATCACCGTGATGACTGTGATATCCGATTGGCCGAGCAACAACTTCTTCAGCGGCCCCTTCGTCTACAGCATCTGGGCCTAGGCGACGGGGTCGTCGTCTGTCGGCACTTCGCTGATCTCGCCGTCCGTGATCCGGAACGCGCGCACCACCGGATTTTCCTGATCCTCAAGCGAAACAAGCACGTAGTAGGGGTCCGGCCAGTTGCTCGCCAGGCGCACGTCCGTCGGCGAAGGGTAAGCCTCGCTCCGCGTGTGAGAGTGGTAGACGGCCAGGAAGTCCCAACCGTTGTCGTCGTTGTCACGGAGGAAGCGCAACAGGTCCTGGTCGTCCACCCGGTAGCGGAACTCGCTGTCCTCGGAGTTCGTCGCGCGTACGACATTCACCGGCTTCCCGTCCACGCCGGCCAGCATGCCGCAGCATTCCTTCGGGAACTGCTCGCGCGCGTGGGCAATCATCTGCTCCCTGAAGTCGTCGGAGAGCGGCAGCATCAGTCGGCGACCGGACCGACGTAGGTGGCGTCGATATACACACCTGACTCCTGATCGATGCCAAACAATCCTCTGACCCGCACCTCACGGCCGACGAGACCGTTGAGCGGGTTTTCGCCCGTGTACTCACGGATGATTATCGCGAAGCTGCCTTCGCCGACAAGCTCGTAGCGGTGGTGCTCCTCACTAATTCCGAGCACTCCTACCGTGGTCACGGAATCGCCATCGAAGTGGCCGGGTCCGCTGGTCAGATCGTGCACCGAGACGTGCTGCACCGAGGCGATCGATTCGCCGCCGTGCTTCAGGACAAAGGTTGCGGAGAGCACTAACACGGCAAGCACCGTGATCGAAGCGTACATCAGCGTGCGGCCCATCAGCGGAGACCCTCTACCACCAGATTGTGCCCTGAGTCTCTTCTGGCGTCTCGTCGTAGTCCTTGCTCCAAAGCTCAGTCGAGAGGTACTTCCAGCCACCGTCGGCCAGAAGCGCCACGACGTTGCCGCGCTCTAGCCGCTCGGCGGCGCGCACGGCCACCTTGAGCACGGCGCCGGAGGAGATGCCGGCGAAGATCGCTTCCTTCTGCATCAGTTCTTTCGTCATGTGAAATGAGGACACTGAATCGACTACGATGCGGCCGTCCAGGACGGACTCATCGAGCACGGGCGGGATGAACCCTTCTTCGAGCGCGCGCAGCCCCTGCACCAGGTCGCCCGGGTGCGGCACCGCGGCGACGACCTTTACGTCGCTGAGGTGCTCTTTGAGGTAGCGCCCGACACCGGTGAGCGTGCCACCCGTGCCGAGACCGGCGACGAAGACGCTAACCTCGGGCAGGTCGCGGAGGATTTCAGGGCCCGTCATTTCGTAGTGGGCGCGCGGGTTGTTCTCGTTGCCGTACTGGTACGGCATGAAGTAGCGGCCCGGCTCGTCCTGAACCATCTGCTGAGCCTTGAAAACAGCGTCGTTTGTGCTGGTCGCGTTCTCCGCATAGACGACGTCAGCGCCAAAGGCCCGAAGCAGCGCCTCGCGCTCCGGCGTCACGTTGTCCGGCAGGACGCAGAGGAGCGGATAGCCCTTGAGGCGGCAGACCATCGCCAGGCTGATGCCGGTGTTGCCGCTTGTCGGCTCAAGCACCGTCTGGCCCGGCTGCAGCTCGCCGGCCTCTTCGGCGGCACGAATCATAAAGAGAGCTATGCGATCTTTGACGCTGCCAGTGGGGTTGTAACCCTCCAGCTTTACGTAGACGCCAACGTCCGGACTGGGGCTGAAGTGGTTCAGCCGAACCAGCGGCGTGTTGCCGATGGCGTCAAGGATCGAGTCGTAGGCCATGACCGGCGTCCCGCAGCGCCTACGATCCGCCGGCGAGGGCGGGCAGGATTGAGACGACGTCGCCGTCTTTGAGAGCCGTGTCGAGCTGATCCAGGAAGCGGATGTCCTCGTCGTTGAGGTAGACGTTCACGAAGCGGTGGATCTCGCCGTCAGTCATCACCATGTCGTGAAAGCCCGGGAAGCGCTGATCGAGGTCAGCCAGCAGGTCGCGCACGTTGTCCCCGTTGGCCTCAACAGAGCGGCCACCCAAGTGCTTCTGCATGTTCGCGGTCACGCGCACGTCGATCGCCATCAGCTCTGCGCCCCAACCACATGCTCGCCCGGGAATGGCGCGCCGCAGAAGCCCTCGTAGTCGATTAGTTCGGTCACGGTGGGGTTGTCGCCGCAAAGCGGGCACTGGGGGTCGCGACGCAGCTTGACGACACGGAACTCCATGCCCAGCGCGTCGACGATCAGCAGGCGGCTAACAAGCGACTCGCCGATGCCGAGGATCTGCTTGATCGTCTCGATCGATTGGATCGACCCCATCACGCCAGTCAGCGCTCCGAGCACGCCGGCTTCAGCGCAGCTCGGCACCAGGCCGGGCGGCGGCGGCGCCGGGAAGAGGCAGCGGTAGCAGCCCTTGCCCGGCACGAAGACGGTGGCCTGGCCGTCGAAGAGGAGGATGCTGCCATCGACCAGCGTCTTGCCGGCGAAGTAGGCGGCATCGTTGACCAGGTAGCGTGTCGTGAAGTTGTCTGCGCCGTTCACGACGATGTCGTACTGAGGGATGATCTCCATTGCGTTGTCGGAAGTGATCGGCGTCTCGTGGATGACGACGTTGACGTCCGGGTTGTAGGCGTTGAGGGTCTCCTTCGCTGACTCGGTCTTGCGCTTGCCCACGTCAGCGGTCTGGTGCAGCACTTGCCGCTGCAGGTTCGATAGATCGACCGTGTCGAACTCGACGATGCCGATCGTACCGACGCCGGCAAGGGCGAGGTAGAGGGCCGCCGGTCCGCCGAGGCCGCCAGCGCCAACGATGAGGACCTTGGCCTCCAGCAACTTGCGCTGGCCGGACGAGCCGACCTGCGGCATGATGATGTGCCGCGAGTAGCGCTCCACCTGATCCGGCGTGAGCGCACCCACCGATCCGCCGGCGATGGCCGGTATCACGGCCATCTCGTCGCCGTCCTTCACGGGCGTCTCCTTGCCCTGGAGCGAGTGGATCTCCTGGTTGTTGACGTAGATGTTGATGTGGCCAGGAATCTGGTCGTCTTCGTCGTAGATCATGTGCTTCAGCGACGGGTACTGCGCACCCAGCGTGTCCAGCACCTCACCCACGGTATCGCCGGAGGTTTTCACATGCGTCTGATTGCCGGCCAGCTTTCTGAACGGCGTTGGTATGTACACCGTGACCGGCATCTCATCCCTCCCCAGCATTTCTGTCTTCTGCACCACCATCTCAGGCCTCCATCTGTAAGTATCGCTCACCGGTATCGCACAGCACAGTGACGACGCGCTTGCCCTCGCCCAGCTGCTTGGCGACCTGGATCGACGCCACGACGTTGGCTCCGGCCGAGATGCCGACGAGAAGCCCCTCTTCGGCGCAGAGTCGACGTGACATGTCGATTGCATCCTGGTCGCTGATTGCGATGATGTCGTTGTAGATTTCGCGGTTCAGGATGCCGGGCACGAAGCTGGCGCCGATGCCCTGGATCGCGTGCACGCCGGCGCGGCCGCCAGCCAGCACCGGCGAACGCTCCGGCTCAACGGCGGTAATGTTCAGGTCCGGCAGCTTCTGGCGCAGCACCTCGCCGACGCCCGTGATCGTGCCACCGGTGCCGACGCCGGCGACGAAGGCATCAATGCGGCCTTCCGTCGCCTCCAGGATCTCCTTTGCCGTCGTCTGGCGGTGGATCTCCGGGTTGGCCGGATTCTCGAACTGCTGGAGCATGATGTGCTCGGGCTGGCCGACAAGCTCTTGCGCGGCGTAGACGGCGCCGGTCATTCCCTCGATCGCCGGCGTCAGCACGACCTGCGCGCCGTAGCGAGCAAGGAGGTCGCGCCGGGCGAGGCTCATGTCCTCGGGCATCGTCACGATCAGCTTGTATCCCTTCACGGCGGCGACCATCGCCAGGCCGATCCCAGTGTTGCCGCTGGTCGGTTCGACGATCGTATCGCCGGCCTTGAGGCGCCCATCGCCCTCGGCGGCCTCGATCATCGCCAGGGCGATACGGTCCTTGACGCTGCCGCCCGGGTTCAGAGACTCCATCTTGCCGACGATTTCAGCCGAGCCCTGGGGCACGACGCGGTTGAGCCGCACCATGGGCGTGCCGCCTATGAGGTCGAGAACGTTATCGGCGATCTTTATGGCCATCACAACTCCTAGATGATATAGCGGGTGCCGCCCGGCTGCGCCAGCCTGTCGCGCTCGGCTAGATCGGCGATCGTAGTGCCCGCGAGCACGCCAACTATGGCGTCGCGCACGGCAGCCCACATCTCGGACTGAGCGCAGCCACCGTTCTTAGCGCAACCACTTACTTCGTCGAGGCAATCGACGGCCATTATCGGACCTTCCAGCGCCTCAATCACGTCGCTCACCTGTATCTGAGCCGGCGGGCGAGCTAGCGAGTGACCGCCCTGCGGTCCGCGCACGCTGCGCACGAAGCCGGCGCGGCGCAACGTTCCCAGCAGCTGCTCCAGATAGGACTCCGGAATAGCCTTGGCAGCGGCGATCTCGCCGCTTTGCGTGGGCTTGCCATCGCCGTAGCGGTGGGCAAGCTCGATCAGGGCGCGCAGTCCGTAGTCTCCCTTGGTTGAAATCTTCATAGTCTAAAGTCGAGTATCTCCATCAAGAATAGTAACATACCCCGGTGGGGTATAGCGACAGCTCATACCAGAAAGAGCACCAACGGCACGATAAAGATCGCCACCATGAACGTGCCGAACGCCCGCCGGTCGTGCGTGATGTGATTGGCGGCGTTGATGATCGCCGCCGAGTAAGGCTTGTAGAGGAACAAAAGCACCACAAGTGAGATCACTGCGCCCACCACCATCTGCGTAAAGACGATCGTGAAGGCTCGCGGCGAGTCGAGCAGCATCGCGGCGACCATCGTGTCGACCCAGGTCGTGATGTTGGCGCCCATTATGTAGGGAATGATCGCGTTGCGGCGAATGTAGCCCTTGAGTGAGAGCGGAATGAGGAGGGTCAAAGAGATTGAGACCGAGAGCGTGATCGCGGTGACCGCCATGCCGAGGCCCAGCATGGGCAGCGGGCGGTGGAACCACTCCCGAGCGCGCTCCAGGCGGCCCGAAGAGCCACCCGACTCCAGGTTCGGCAGCGCCCGGTCAAACACGGCGAACGCCAGCAGCAGGACACCGATGCCGATAGCGAACAGCATCAGGTCCGGTACGGCGTCGGCGACGCGATTGACCAGCGGCTCGTACGCCACCTCGACAAACGACGTGACGGCGCCGGGCGTACCGACGCTGATATCGTCGAACCAACCGCTCTCCAGCAAGAGGATGCCCAGCGGCAGCGCCGGCAGCCAGAGCGTGAACGCCGTGAGCAGCGCGACGACGCCGATGTACAGGCCGTCGGCCGAGCGCTTATGGGTGACCCAGAGAACGAAGCCGACGAAGAGCACGATGAACGAGGCGCCCAGCCGCGATCCGTTGATCATCGCGAACGCCTCGACGTCCGATATCGTGCCAGACGCGAAGAGGCTTAGCGAGATCGCCGCGACGGGCGAGCCGCTCATTACGATGTAGGAGCCCAACCAGCCGAATCCCAGCAGGTTCAGCACGCCATCGGCCGAAAAGCGCGAGAGGACGGGCGAGAGACCCACGGCGCCGGCCGTTAGTAGCTCCAACGCGAAGATGAAGAGGAACAGACCCGCCAGGCTGTAGGCGACACGCAAGGTGACGCCGGCAACTGCGCGCCAGCGGGGGTGTGGCACCGCCCCAGGCCGCGACGCCGCGGGCAACGCGGCCTCCCCCGGGTCAGAGGTCATCGCTTCGGCGTCGACCTCTCCTGCATCGCCTCGATCAGTACTTTGGCGACTTCAGGGCGGGAGAATTCGGGCGGCGGCGCGATGCCGCTGGCCAGCATCTCGCGCACCTGCGTGCCGGAGAGGAATATTCGGTCCTCGGCCTCGTGCGGGCAGGTCTTGGCGCTGCCCATGCCTTCGCACTTCTTGCAGAAGAACGAGTGCTCGAACATCAGCGGCGTGATACCCAGCGCCGCGGGATCAATCTCCTTGAAGATGAGCTGCGCGTCGAACGTGCCGTAGTACTTGCCGACGCCGGCGTGGTCGCGCCCGACGATGAAGTGCGTGCAGCCGAAGTTCTTGCGCACGAGCGCGTGGAAGACGGCCTCGCGCGGCCCGGCGTAGCGCATGGCGGCCGGGTTCACGGAGAGCACGACCCTGTTCGACGGGTAGTAGTTCTCGATCAGGACCTCGTAGCAGCGCATGCGCACGTCGGCCGGGATGTCGCCCTCTTTCGTGTCGCCCACCAGCGGGTGCAGCAGGAGACCGTCCACGATCTCCATGGCGGCCTTCAGGATGTACTCGTGTGCACGGTGGACCGGGTTGCGTGTCTGAAAGCCGACGACGGTCTTCCAGTCGCGTTCGGCGAAAGCGGTGCGGGTCTGCGCTGGCGTCAGGCGGTATTGCGGGAAGTCATCGTAGTGCGGCCTCTCGATGACGCGCAGCGGTCCGCCCAACAGCGTGTCGTCCTGCGCATAGAGGGCGGCGACGCCGGGATGGGCCTCGTCGTCGGTGCGGTAGACGCTGTTCGCCTCCACCTTCTTGTCGTAGCCGAACTTCTCCTGGACTTCGAGAACGCCGAGGATGCGCCCCGCTTCGTCCGTCAGCGCGACTTCGTCTCCGTCCTTGATCGCCGCTGCCTTCTCATCGGAAACGGCGAGCGTGATCGGCATCGGCCACGGCAGGCCGCCAGACAGGTGCATCTCGGCGACGACGGCGCGGTAGTCGTCCTGCGTCATGAAGCCTTCGAGCGGGCTGTAGCCGCCGGTGGCCAGCAGCTCAAGATCCGAGAGGCTGCGGGAGTTGAGCTCTACGGTGGGCAGGCTTGCGGCACGCTCGCGCAGGGATTTGGCGTCTTCGCCAGTAGCCAGCAGGTCAATTAGCCGCCCTCCGTGGGCGGGGATAGTCTCTCCCGTCGTCATCGCTTCTCCATTCCGATCTGCGTTTGAAAAGACAGGGCCACGGTTATGCGCCGTGGCCCTGTGGTGTCCGTTTCCGGGTCGGGCAGCCTAGTCGTGCAGGCCGCACTCCTTGAATTCGGGGTTCTCCCACCACCAGCGGCCGGCGCGGATCGGCTCGCCGTCCTTGATGGCGCGCGAACATGGCGCGCAGCCGATGCTGGGGTAGTGCTCATCATGGAGCTTGTTGTAGGGGACTTCGTTCTTCTTGATGTAAGCCCAGACGTCGTCCACCGACCAGTCGATGATCGGATTCACCTTGACGATGCCGTTGCCTTCGTCCCACTCGACGGCGGGCGTGTCGGTGCGGGTCACGGCCTGGTCGCGGCGGAGGCCCGTCATCCACGCCTCAGCGTCGGCCAGGGCGCGCTTCAGCGGCTGCACCTTGCGGATGCCGCAGCACTCCTTGCGCAGCTCGACGCTGTCGCGGAACGAGAAGAAGCCCTTCTCGCGGGTAAGCGCTTCGACTTTGTCTTTGTCAGGGAACATGACCTCGATCGGGATGTCCTTGTGACGAAGGCGCGTGTCCTCCATCACCTGGTACGTCTCGTCGTTGAGGCGGCCGGTGTCCAGCGTGAAGACGCGGATCTGCGGCGCCGTCTTGCCGATGATGTCCATCAGGGCCACGTCTTCGGCGCCGAAGCTGTTGGCGAACTTGATGTCGCTGCCGAACGCCTCACCGGCCCAGCGCACGATCTCCTCGGGAGACTTGCCAGCGAGCTGGCTGTTGAGGCCCTCGATGTCGGCCTCGCTGTACTTGGTTGCTTCCTTCACTCTGGATGCCCTCCCTGGCTAGGTCTGCTTGGTTGTGGTCGCTCAATCGGAGCCGCGACGAACGCGGCCGCTCTGTGTGGTGTCTGTCTTTGCTATCTAGTGTCGCCTAGACGGAGCACTCACCCTCGCCACGGATGACTTCGAACAGCTCTTCCTTGCCCCAGTCCATGTAGACGTCGATGTCCTCGTGAACCGGGCCCACTTCCTTGAACTCGTCGAAGAGGGTGTC
>CBDTZZ010000031.1:0-8152 GCA_965365035.1 uncultured bacterium
TGAGCGCGCTGTTTGGGGCAACATCGGTGGCCTGCGCCGCGCCGGCATGATCGAGACTCGCAAGGACGGCCGCCGCAACCGCTATCGCGTCAACCTCGAAGGCCCGTTCAAGCACCCGACGATCAGCGGCGTCACCCTGCGCACCGTCCTCGGCAACATCTCCCAGAACGGGGCTCGCGTCCGGGCGGGCGCCGCGGCTGCGAGCTAAGCCTCACTCCCGCTTCCGCAGCTTCTCTAGCCACTCCTTGATCCGCGCTTCCGCGCCCTGCTCCGTCGGCGTGTAGTAGCGCCGCCCAGCTAGCGACTCCGGCAGGTGCTCCTGGCCGCTGTAGTGGTCCTCGGCGTCGTGATCGTACTGATAGTCCGCGCCGTAGCCCATCCCCTTCATTAGCGGCGTCACCGCGTTGCGAAGATGCAGCGGCACCGGCTCCGATAGCGTCGCCTGCGCGTCCTGCAGCGCCCGCCCGTAGGCCGAGCCCACCGAGTTCGACTTCGGCGCCGCCGCCAGGTAGATCGTCGCTTCTGCGAGCGGATAGAACCCCTCCGGCATGCCGATGAAGTGCACTGCCTGCTGCGCCGCCACAGCCACCTGCAGCGCCGCCGGGTCGGCCAGCCCAACGTCCTCCGACGCCAGGATCACCAGCCGCCGCGCCACGAACAACGGATCCTCGCCGCCCTCTAGGATTCGCGCCAGCCAGTACAGCGCCCCGTCAGGGTCTGATCCCCGCAGCGACTTGATCAACGCCGAGGCCATGTCGTAGTGCCAGTCGCCGGCGCGGTCGTACAACGCCGTCCGCTGCTGCAGGGCCTCCTCGATGTGCTCCGGCGTTACTTTCCGCGCGCCCTTCGCGTCCGGCGGCGCCGTCTGCGCCGCCAGCTCTAGCGCGTTCAGCGCGATGCGGGCGTCACCACCCGAGACCGCCGCCAGCGTGGCCAGCGTGTCGTCCTCCACCGCCACTTTCATCGTGGCGATCCCGCGCTCTTCGTCCACTAGCGCCCGCCGCAGCAACTCCTCGATCTGCTCGGCCCCCAGCGACTCCAGCCGGAACACCCGCGAACGCGACAATAGCGCCGAAATCACCTCGAACGATGGGTTCTCCGTCGTCGCGCCGATCATCGTTACGATGCCGTCTTCGACGTGCGGTAACACGGTATCCTGCTGCGACTTGTTGAAGCGGTGGATCTCATCGATGAAGAGGATCGTCCGCTGGCCCGTCTCGCCCAGGCGGTCGCGCGCCTCACCCACGATGCGCCGCAGGTCTGCGACGCCCGCCGAGACTGCCGACACCGCCTCGAAGTGCGACTGCGTTAGCGAGGCGATGATCCGCGCCAGCGTCGTCTTGCCGGTGCCCGGCGGCCCCCAGAAGACGAGCGAAGGCACCCGGTCCTCCTCGATCGCCCGGCGAAGCGCCTTCCCTTCGCCGACGATCTCCTCCTGCCCGACGAACTCTTCGAGCGTGCGCGGCCGCATGCGCGCCGCCAGCGGTGCGTGAATCTTCGCCCGTTCACGCGCCGCCTCCGCGAACATATTGAGCGGGTCCTTGCCGCCGGCCTTGGATGGCATAGCGGGCCAATTATCGCACGCTCTCTCCACGGATTACCGGGGGGCAGACTTTAGCCTGACACGCCCACCATGTCGAGCCTAGAGGTCGATGCGGAACGCCTCGTGCGTCTGCACGAAGCCCAGGCGCTCGTAGAAGCGATGCGCCTCGCCGCGCCGTTTGTTGCTCGTCAGCGACACCTTGTAGCAGCCGGCCTGCCGCGCCTCCTCGACCGCCTGCTCTATCAGTGCCTCGCCGTGGCCTAAGCCGCGCGCGGATTCGTCCACTACTACGTTCTCGATGATCGCGTACGGCGTGCCTTTCCGCGTGATGTTCTCAACGATCGCCAGCACCAGAGCGCCCGCGATCCGGCCGTTGTCCTCGGCCACCAGCACCCGCTGCCCCTGCGCTGTCATTCGCGCCAACACCCTGGCGTAGTCTTCGATGCGCGACGGGTCCTCAGCCTCCAGCTCGTCCGGGCGCAGCTGCGCCATCAACTCAATGAGGCGAGGCAGGTCGGCCTCCGTGGCCCGGCGGATGCTCACGTCCGGCGGCTAGCCGGCGTCGGCGGCGAGCGCCTGCTGCGATGCGCCGGTAGCGCGATGGGCGGTCTCGTGCTCAGTTGCCACGCCCAGCTGTGGCAGGTCGGACTTCTCCACTCCGGCAGCGGAACGCAGCTCAACGTAGGCCTGATCCGTGAACTCCTTGAGGCGCTTCACGTCGCTGCCTACTCCCGCGTCGCCCATGTAGCCGAAGTAGAGCTTCTGGTTGTAGCTCGTCACGCCCAGCCCGACGCCCATCTCCCAGGCGATCGGCACCAGCGGGTAGTGTCCCACCAGCCTGCGCCCGACGCAGAAAAGCGGGATCATCGGCCCAGGAACGTTCGTGCAGATCATGTTCGCAAGCGTGTTCGACGGTGGGGGCAGAAGCCCCGCTGCCGCCTGCACCATCGGCGGCGATGCGCCCAGAGCGCCCGACAGCGTCTCGATGCCGTCTGCTACGTTTTGGTGCTTCAGCGCCGTTGTGCGCGCGGTGACCGCGTGCAGGCGCTCGATCGGATCGGAGACGCCCACGGGCACCTCCACCAACAGCATCGATACGCGATTGCCCAGCGCTTCCTTCTCCTCGTCCTTGCGCACGTTGACCGGCGTCAGGACTCGCGCCATGCGCCGCTCCGTCGTCTGTCCGTGCATCTCGAAGTAGCGGCCCAGCGCACCGCCCAGCACCGTCAGCACGACGTCGTTGACCGTTCCGCCGGCCGACTGGCGAATCTTCCTGATCTCCTGAAACGAGAACTCGCTGAATGCGACAGCGCGTCCGCCTTTTAGTGGCTTATTGAACGGCGCACGCACCATCGGAACCTGAACGTAGGGCAACGCCGTCTCCAGCGCCCGCGCTATCGAGCGCACCTGCGTCTCGCCGCCGGCGATGTTCACGTTCAGGGTAGAACGCGCCGCCAGCCGGTCGAGGTCTGCGCTGACGTTGTCCAGCAGCGCATCGATGAGGCGCATGAACTGCGGTTCCGGTCTCGTCTTTTCGATCTCCGGCGCCGGTTGTGGCGGCGGCGGGTCGGCCGAAACGTCGAGCATGATCATTAGCAGCTCGATCCCGGATACACCGTCCACGAGGCAGTGGTGCACCTTGGACACCAGCGCCGAGCGGTCGCCGGCCAGGCCGTTCACTACGTAAAGCTCCCACAGTGGCTTGTCCCGTGCGAGCATCGGCGCGAAAAGATCCGCCGCCTTCTCGTACAGCTCCTCGTCCGTCGCGCCCTCCAGCGTCACCTGGAAGATGTGGTTGCTCAGGTCGAACTCCTGGTCCCACTCCCACGTCGGGTGGCCCAGGTTGAACGGCGCCGGCGTCGCGATCTGCTGATATCTCGGAATCAGATGCAGCTTGGCACGGATGTTGTTAACAAATTGATCGTACGAGATCTGACCCTCGAAAACGCCAATCGATCCTATATGCAACGCCGATTCTTTACGCTCCATGTAGAGGAAAGAGGCGTCCTGCGCGCTCAAGCGCTGACTACTGCCCCGCTGGGTCATTTGTTCTCCTTTTCGGACGCTGCCGGAATCCGCAATCCTACAGCCCCTCTCGCCCCGCGATCTCCAAGCATTATATACTCTCGGCAACTCGGTTCAAATGGTAATCTACCGCACAGTATTACGATTGTGTGAGAAATCCGGAGTTGAGTTGTTAAATATGGCAGGAACCTAGTGCCTAACAGCAAGGGGAGCACAATGGCCAGGAAATTGCGGGAGGGACTCGACGAGGACTTCCAGGCGTCCACGGCATTGCCCATCTGGCGCGAAGCCCTTCTTGGCATCGACTGGATCTCCCTCCGCATGTCGTCCGTCTTCCGCGGCTCTGGCGTTCCCAAGGGCAACGGCGCCGGCGTCGTAGTCGTTCCCGGCTTCATGGGCTCCGACCAGTACCTCGGCGACATGAACTCCTGGCTCCGCCGCATCGGCTACAGCCCTTACCTCTCCGGCATCGGTCGCAACGCTGATTGCCCCGACCTCCTCACCCAGCGACTTAAAACCACGCTGGAGCGCGCGCGCAGCCAGACCGGCGGCCCCGTGAACCTGATCGGCCACAGCCTCGGCGGCGTGATCGCCCGCAGCGCGGCCGCTCGCTGGCCCGAGCTTGTCGCCTCGTGCGTCACCATGGGCTCGCCCTTCCGCGGCATCCGCGTCCACCCCTTCGTTCTCCAGACGGCGCACCTCGTCCGCGGCCGTATCCTCCAGCGCCAGGGCTCCACCGCGGACAAGAAGCCACACTGCTATAGCGGTTACTGCACATGCGAATTTCTCGGCTCGCTTCGCGACCAATTTCCCGCTGACGTTCCGCAGATCGCCATCTACACCAAGACCGACGGCGTAGTCGACTGGCACTACTGCATCAGCGAACTCGACGATGGCACGGACATCGAGGTGTCGGGTACTCACGTCGGCCTCGCCTTCAACCCGCAGGTCTACCGGCACATCGCCAACTTCCTCGCCGAGCCGGCAAGCTACCGCCAGACCAAAGTAGCCTAGACTCCACCTCCGCAACTTCTCTCAGAACGAACTGCCGCCGCGTGCCCGCCTGTCTGCGAAAGGCAAAGAAGAAGGGGGCTGGCCTGGTGGCCAGCCCCCTTCTTCAGGGCGGGGGTGTGCGGGCTTAGTTATGAGTTGCTGGTGGAAGTCTTCTTCGTCGTGCTCGCCGCCGGCTTGCGCGTCGTGCGGGCGCGAACTCCGTTGACTGCCTGCTCAACCGCTGGGCCGGCCTGCTTCACTGTGGAGCGGGTCGCCTCGATGGCGGCCTGACCGGCGCCACGGTTCGCCTCGATCACCTTACGCGCTGTGTCGCGGGCCTCGCGGCTGCTATCGGATACTTCGTCCAGCAGCTGGCGCGCCAGGCCCAGGGTGCGGCTCTGGGCGTCGGTGAGTGAACGAACTACGCTGGCCGAGAAGCCGGCCACATCGGCCGGCGCCGTCGCGAAACGGCGGCCTAGGTCGAGCGAGTCTCGCTGCGCCAGCTCGACTTCGTCGATCAGCTTTCGCGAGATTCGGTAGCCGCGGTCGTTGGACGACTTCACCGCGTCTAGCAGGGCGTCGTAGGACTCAGTCATGGAATCGAAGAACTGGTCTACTGTATCTTCTCTGGTCATTTTGGGAACCTCCTTGACATGTGTTGCATCTATGTGCAAAATACACATAGCGACGACTTACTGTCAACCCCTAAGCCGTCCATTTTCGACAAAATGCCTGAGAAAACTCGCACCACCTCCAAAGCAAACAAGAACGGGGCCGGCCCCAGCCGCGCCACCGTCAGGGAGCCGCGCCTCACCGGCGACCTCCTCTCCTCCAGCCTGCTCGCCTTTCTGCGTCGCTCCAACGCCTACGGATACGCACTCGTGCAGGAGCTTTCGAAAGCCGGCCTGCCCGGCTTCGACTCCACGACCGTCTACCGCACGCTCCGCCAGCTGGAGAAGGCGGGTCTCGTCTCTTCCTTCTGGGATACCTCGGATTCGGGCCCTGCCAAGCGCCGCTATTCGCTCACCGCAGCTGGGGAAACTTTCCTAAATCTTTGGTATGACATCCTCGGAAAGTACCAAAAGGTATTGCAATCTGCATGGGAATCAGTGGACAATCGAGATACCAATCAAGCAGCGCCCGTCGATGGCGCGCAAGAGGAGTAAGCAACTATGCCAGGTCAGAACGGCAACTCCCAGTCCAGCTCAACCGACGTCATGGAGCTCTGGCGCTCCTGGTTCAACGAGACTGAGCGCCAGCTCAACGGCTTCTTCGGCGAAATCCTCGGCGACGAATCCTTCGCCCGCGCCTCATCTGGCTACGTCGATGCTTACTCCGTCATCCAGCGCTCCCTCAACCAGAGCATGGAGCGATACCTCACCACCTTCAACTTGCCTACTCACTCCGACATCACTGACCTGGGCGAGCGCCTGAGTTCGATCGAAGAGCGCATCGCCTCGATCGAGACCACTCTTCAGGCAGTCGCCGAAAAGGTCGACCTCGCCCCGAAGGGCGCCGTCACCAAGCTGCGGCCTCGCCGCACCCGTAAGCCCGCCGCCAAGAAGACCAGCGCCAGCTAGCGCCGCCGGCACACAAGAGGAGACAACCAGCTTTGGTTACGGCTCGCCAACCCGTCGAAACAATAATCGAGACCGCGCAAGAAGAGGTCGAGCGCACCCGCGAGCGCATGAGGAAAGGCCTCGAGGTCATCCTCGATCGCAACGAGCCTCTCGTCGGCGTCACGCCGAAAGACGTCATCTACCAGCGCGGCACCCTCAAGCTCTACCACTACCGACCGATGTCCGACGAGGTCTATCGCGTACCGATCGTCCTCGTCATGTCCCTCGTCAGCAAGCCCTGGATCCTCGACCTTACCTTCGGCCAGAGCTTCGTCCAGTACCTGCTCGCCCAGGGCTTCGACGTCTTTATGATCGATTGGGGCGTCCCGCGCCCTGAGGACACGAAGCTGGGCTTCGAGGACTACGTCACGGATCTCATGCCGGACTGCTTCGAGCACGTCCAGAAGGCCACCGGCGAAGAGGACTACAGCATCCTCGGCTACTGCATGGGCGGCATCTTCGGCCTCATGTACGCTGGCGCCTACCCGGACGCCCCGCTCAAGAACCTTGCCTGTGCCGCCACTCCCGTCGATATGGAGGGCATGGGCCTGTTCCGCAAGTGGACCGACAAGCGCTACTTCGACGTCGACCACCTCGTCGACTCGATCGGCAACATCCCGCCGGACATGATGCTCCGTTCGTTCGAACTGCTGCGTCCGATGGATCGGCTGGGCGGCTACATCCGCCTCCTCGACAACCTTTGGAACGAGCAGTTCGTCAACGGCTTCCGCATCATGTACAAGTGGACCAACGAACAGATCCCCTTCCCCGGCGAGGCCTACCGCCAGTTCACCAAAGACCTGATGTGGGAGAACAAGCTGATGAAGGGTACCGTGACGCTCAACGGCCGGCCGGTCGACACCAGCGCCATCAAGATCCCCGTCCTTCACGCCATGGCGGAGCACGACCACATCGCGCCCTATGCCGCTACTAAGCCTCTCACCAGCATCGTCGGCAGCGAAGACACCGAAGACATCGTCCTCAAGGGCGGCCACGTCAGCCTCGTGGCCGGCAAGAACGCAATGTTCCGCCTCTGGCCGCGCATGGCCGACTGGCTTTCCCACCGCTCCCTCTAGAGCATGTTCCGCCTCACCGGCCGCACAGTCATCGTCACCGGCGCCTCTTCCGGCATCGGCCGTGAAACGGCCCGCGAGTTCGCCAAGCACGGCGCAAACGTGGTCCTCGCCTCACGCAACCGCGAGAAGCTAGAGGCGATCGCCGCGGATATCGGCGAAGCGGTCAGCGTCGTCACCGTCGACGTCACGGACCGACTCTCCGTCGAAGCGCTAATCCGGCGCACAGTCGAGGAGTACGACGCAATCGATGTCCTCATCAACAACGCCGGTGTCGGCCTCTTCGCCCCCATCGCCGACGGCAACCTCGACAACGCCCGCCACATGTTCGAGGCCAACTTCTGGGGCGCCATCAACTGCATTCAGGCCGTCACGCCCTATATGACCAGCCAGCGTCGCGGCCACATCGTCAACGTCTCCTCTGTCGCCGGCCACATATCGCCGCCGCACATGGGAATGTACGCTGCGTCCAAGCACGCCCTCGCCGCCGTCTCCGACGCTCTGCGCACTGAGGTCTCCGGCAACGGAATCGGCGTCAGCACGATCTATCCCGGCCTCACCGACACCTCATTCATGGAGAACATGCTGCAGGAAGTTGAGGCTCCGGCCGTCCCGCCGGTTGCCCGTTTCGTCACCTCCGCGGTCGTCGCCACGCGTATCTTCCAGGCCGTGCGCTTCAACCTGCGCGACGCCTACGTCTCGCCGGAGGATGTCGCCGCCATCGCTGCCGACACCTTCGTCCCGCAGCTCTCAGACTGGCTGATGAAGCTCTTCATCCGCCCCGGCCGCCGCCCCCGCCTCCACGACGTGACCTTCAAGCGCGAAGTCAGCGCCGAAGAGTCCGCCGAAACCGAATCCTAGCAGCTACGCCGCGCGCATCCGGCGCGGGTCGACGCCCA
>CBDTZZ010000032.1:0-8136 GCA_965365035.1 uncultured bacterium
CGATATGTCGACGATGGAGACGCCACCGGAGGAACGCCTGCCAATCAAGACCTATGTCTCGCAGACGGACGACCGACTCATCCGCGAGGCGATCGCGCGCGAGCTGGAGCGCGGCGGGCAGGTCTACTTCGTGCACAACCGCGTGCGCAGCATCGAGATGATCGCCAGCAAGATTCGCGAACTCGTCCCGGAAGCGCGCATCGGCATCGGACACGGACAGATGGACGAGCAAGAGCTGGCGCGGGCGATGGACGACTTCACGCACGGCCGCACGGACGTCCTCGTCTGCACGACGATCATCGAGTCAGGCCTCGACATTCCCAACGTCAACACGATCATCATCAACCAGGCCGACCGGCTGGGGCTGGCGCAGCTCTACCAGCTGCGAGGACGCGTGGGCCGCGGCGCTCACCGCGCTTACGCCTATCTGCTGTACGAGAAGAACAAGCGCCTGAGCGAGACGGCGAAGGCGCGCCTGCAGACGATCTTCGAGGCGACGGAGCTGGGTGCCGGTTTCCAGATCGCCCAGCGCGACCTGGAGATTCGGGGCGCCGGCAATCTGCTGGGCGCGGAGCAGAGCGGCTACATGGCGGCGATCGGCTTCGACCTCTATATCAAGCTGCTCTCTGGCGCCGTCGAACGGATGCGGGCGCTGATGCGCGGCGAGATGCCACCACTGGAGCGCGAAGGCGTCGAGGTGTCGATCGACCTGCCGCTCTCGGCGCACTTGCCGCCGTCGTACGTTCCGGACCTCAACCTGCGGCTCGCCGTCTACCAGCGGCTGAGCGCGGCCGAAGATCCAGAGGCCGTGGAAGCGATCGGGCAAGAGATGGTCGATCGTTTCGGCGAGCCGCCGCCGCTGGCCCACAACCTGCTCTACGTCGTCACCCTGCGCTCGCTTGCAAAGCTCGGCAGCGTGCAGTCGATCATCGCCGAGAGCGACACCGCCGTCGTCAAGATGGAAAGCGGTGAGGTCCTGCCAGCCGCCGCCCTGGAGGAGACGTCCCCCCGCGGCGTGCAGGTAGGCCGCACGATGATGCGCGTCGACCTGGGCGAGGACTGGCGGGAGCGGCTGCGCAACGCACTGGAGCTGCTCGTAGCGGCCAGGGCGGAGGAAACCGCGGAGAACGCGGACACGGCGTCGGTTGACACTAATTAGCGCTGCGGTTAGCCTTATCCCCCGTGAATGAAGTCACGCGAAATCGCCAGGGAGGCGACCCGCTCACCCTGAGTTCTGACGTCAGCCGCCTGGACCGGGTACACGTACTGGCAGTCGTCCTTGCCCTTGGCATGGTCGCCTATCTGGCCATCGAGCCCACCCAGAACTGGCTCCTTCTCCTCCTTGCCGGCCTCGCCGCCATCGCCACCGACAGCGTCGTCCGCAACCATCCGCGCGCGGACTTCCACGGGGTGGACGAGACGGCGCTCTACCTCTTCGTGCCGGTGCTGTTCACGCTTGGCCTCGGCCTCTTTCTTGAGGATGTCGTTGGCGGGTACGAGACGGTCGTCATCGGCCTTCTCTCAGTGATCCCCTTCTGGGCGATCCTTCGCGCAGAGTACGAATCCGTCGACCGCCTCGCGCCGTCCTACCAGTCGACGCGGCTCGTACTCAACATAGCCACCTACGTCACCGCGTTCCTCTTCTTCGCCACGATCTACGACTTCGATCTGAGCCTCCTGGCGTCTGCGTTCGCCGCAGGCATCGTCAGCGTGCTGCTGGCGATCGAGATACTGCGCGAGAAGGGCCTGGACACGACGCGGACGGTACTCTACGCGCTGGCGATTGGCGGCATCATCGCCGAAGCCGCGTGGGCGACGCACTTCCTACCCCTGGAGGAAAGCTCCGCGGCCGTTCTACTCCTGCTCACCTTCTACCTGACGACGGGGCTCATGCACAGCTACCTCGGCAACAAGCTCAACCCACGCACCGCGACGGAGTTCGCCGGCGTGGGCGCCCTCGGCGTCGTCATCATCGCCATCTCGCACTTCGCAAACTAAGCCTCGCCCCGCTCTTCGTCCTCTCCACCGCCGTGTTCCGCGCCCATTCCCTGCGTGCTAGCATTGGTCATGGTTCGGGGCGTGGCGCAGTCCGGTTAGCGCACCTGACTGGGGGTCAGGAGGTCCTCGGTTCGAATCCGAGCGCCCCGACCAATAGTGCCCGTCCTTCTCCGCATCCAGGTTCCGCAACCCATCGCCAGAAGCCCCGGAACGATGGCCGGCAGAGACGCTCGCTAGAGCCGCCGGCTCCCACCCGCTTTCCGTCCGCACCCTGTTCGTGGATAATCGGGAGCACCCGACTGGAGGACTGCCGTGACGACGCGCGGAATGCTTACCCTGAAGGACCTGCGAGCGAAGACAGACGCCGGCGAGATCGACACCGTCGTCGTCGCCTTCGCTGACCACTACGGCCGGCTGCACGGCAAGCGCTTTGACGCCTCGTTCTTCATCGACGACGCCGTTGCCAACGGCACTCACGCCTGCGACTACCTGCTTACCGTCGACATGGAAATGGAGCCGGTGGCTGGCTACAGTTACGCCAGCTGGGAGCAGGGCTTCGGCGACTTTCACCTGGTACCCGACCTTGAAACGCTGCGCCTGGCGTCATGGCTCGACCGCACGGCGCTCGTGCTCTGCGACGTCGAGGACGAGACGAAGCACGCCCCCGTGGCCGTGGCGCCTCGGTCGATCTTGCGGCGACAGCTCGAGCGCGCCGCCTCGGCCGGGTTCACGGCGAAGGGCGCCTCGGAGCTCGAGTACTACATCTACGACGACAGCTATCGCGAGGCGGCCGAGAAGAAATACAGCGATCTCAACCCGGCCGGCTGGTACGTCGAGGACTACCACCTGCTGCAGGGCGCGCGCGAGGAGCGCTACAACGGCCCGGTCAGGCGACATCTGGCGGACTCCGGCGTCCCCGTCGAGAACTCCAAAGGCGAGTGGGGCCGCGGCCAGCACGAGATGAACATCCGCTACACGGAGCTGTTGACGATGGCCGACCGGCACAGCGTGATGAAGCTGGCGATGAAGGAGATCGCCGACGCGACCGGCGTCAGCGTGACGTTCATGGCGAAGCCGGTCACCGACGAGGCCGGCTCCAGCTGCCACGTTCACGTCAGCCTCTGGAAGGACGATAGCTCCGCGTTCAGCGACGACGGCGGCGCGGACACCGACGTCTTCCGTTGGTTCCTCGGCGGCTGGATGGCGCACGTCGGCGACGTGATGGCCTTCTACGCCCCGACAGTCAACTCCTACAAGCGCTACCAGCCGGGCTCGTGGGCGCCCGTCGGCATCGCCTGGAGCGAGGACAACCGCACCGCCGGCTTTCGCGTCGTCGGCAGTGGCGCATCGCGGCGGATCGAGTGCCGCCTCCCGGGTGCCGACTGCAACCCATACCTCGTCTACGCCGCCGTCCTGGCGTCGGGCCTCGACGGCATCGCCAACAAGACCGAGCCGCCCGCAGAGTTCGAGGGCGACGTCTACCAGGCGCGGGACCTGCCTCGCGTGCCCGCAACCCTGCGGGAGGCGGCAAACGCCTTCGCCAAGAGCGACTTCGCGCGCGAGGCGTTCGGCGCAGATGTTCACGAGCACTACGCGCACTTCTTCGACGTCGAAGCCACGCAGTACGACAACGCAGTCACCGACTGGGAGCGGTGGCGCTACTTCGAGAGGATCTAGCGATGCGATTAGAGGACAAGGTAGCGCTGATCACAGGCGCGGGCAGCGGAATCGGGCGTGAGAGCGCGATCCTCTTCTCGCGCGAAGGCGCGGCCGTCGTCTGCGTCGACATCAACGAGGACGCAGCGCGCGGCACCGAGGCCGAGATTAAAAGCAACGGCGGGCGCGCTATCGCCATTCGCGCCGACGTGGCGATCGGCGATGACTGCCGCGATATGGTGGAGGCGGCGGAGCAGGCGTACGGCAAGCTCAACGTGCTCTTCAACAACGCCGGCATCATGCACGCCGACGATGACGACGCGCAGGCAACGACCGAGCACGTCTGGGAGCTGACCATGGACATCAACGCCAAGGGTGTCTTCCTCGGCTGCAAGTACGGCATCCCCGCGCTGCGCCGCGCTGGTGGCGGCTCCATCATCAACACGGCGTCGCTGGTGGCGCTGATGGGCTCAGCGGCGGCGCAGGTCGCGTACACGGCGTCGAAGGGCGCAGTCCTGGCGCTAACGCGCGAGCTGGCGATCGTCCACGCCAGGGAGAACATCCGCATCAACGCCCTCTGTCCTGGTCCGCTGAAGACAGAGCTGCTGATGAAGTTCCTGGACACGGAAGAGAAGCTGCAACGGCGGCTCGTTCACATCCCGATCGGGCGCTTCGGCGAGGCCAAAGAGATCGCCCAGGCGGCGCTCTGGCTGGCCTCCGACGAATCTTCGTTCATGACCGGCGCGGACTTCATCGTCGACGGCGGCATCACCGCCGCCTACGTAACGCCGGAATGACCGATGTCCTCGGTCCGCTGATCGACGGCCTGCGGTCCGACGCCGCCAGCGACGACGTCACCAGCGTGCGCAACCCGGCGACGGGCGAAGAGATCGCCCGCGTCGGCCGCTCATCGGCGGAGGACGCCGACCGTGCGGTCAAGGCGGCGCACCGCACATTTCAGTCCGGCGAATGGCGCCGCTCTCCGGTGCGCGAGCGACGCGACGTGCTGCGCCGCATCGCCGACCTCGTGCGCCGCGACCTCGCAGCGCTGGCGACGCTCGAGTCGCAGAACGCCGGCAAGCCGATCGCGGCTGCCCGCGGCGAGATCGGCGTGGTGGCAGGCGCGTTCGACTACTACGCCGGCGCCGTCGACAAGTTCCACGGCCAGACGATCCCCTCGCAGGCCGACGGCACGCTGCTCACCTTCCGCGAGCCGATCGGCGTCTGCGCGGCGATCACACCCTGGAACTTCCCGCTGGCGATCCTCAGCTGGAAGGTCTCGCCCGCGCTGGCGATGGGCAACAGCGTCGTCGTCAAACCGGCAGAACTAACCCCACTGACGGCTCTGGCGCTGGGCGAGCTGGCGCTGGAGGCCGGCCTGCCACCGGGCGTTCTGAACATCGTCCCGGGAAAAGGCTCCAAGGTCGGCGAGGCGCTGATCAACCACCCGCTCGTGCGCAAGGTCTCGTTCACGGGATCGACCGAAGTTGGCGAGCACGTCATGAAGAGCGGCGCCGCCGGAATCAAGCGCGTGTCGCTGGAGCTCGGCGGCAAGTCGGCGAGCGTCGTCTTCGCGGACGCGGGCCTTGAGTCGTGCGTCGAGTCCTCGATCTTCGCGGCCTACGATAACGCCGGGCAGGACTGCTGCTCGCGCAGCCGCATCTTCGTCGAGCGGTCGGTCTACGATGAGTTCGTGGAGCGCTTCTCCGCCCGCGCTCAGACCCTGCGCGTCGGCGACACGGCGGACGAGGCGACGGAGATCGGCCCGCTGATCTCGCCGGAGCACCGGGAGAAAGTCGAAGCATACCTGGGAGCGGCGGAGAGTGAGGGCGCGACGCGCATCTGCGGCGGCGATCGACCGGAGTCGCCCGGAAACTTCCTGCTACCCGCCGTTTACACCGGCGCCGAGCCCCAGATGAGCATCATGCGTGAGGAGATCTTCGGTCCCGCCGTCGCGATCGTTCCGTTCGAGACCGAGGTCGAGGCGATCGGGCTGGCCAACGACTCGATCTACGGCCTCTCCGGCTCGATCTGGACGCGGGACATCGGCCGGGCGCTGCGCGTGGCCCGCGGCATCGAGACGGGTATGCTGTCGATCAACTCATCGTCGTCGGTTCACATCGAGGCACCGTTCGGAGGCGTAAAGCAGTCGGGACTGGGCCGCGAGCAAGGCATGGCGGCGCTGGAACATTACACGGAGTACAAGTCGGTGTTCATCGCCGACGATTAGGAAGGACAGTTGATGAAAGACCTGTTTTCGGTGAAAGACAAAGTTGCGCTCGTGACCGGCGGCGGCCAGGGCATCGGCCTGATGATCGCCCAGGGGCTCGTCGAGGCCGGCGCGAAGACCTACATCTCGTCGCGCAAGAGCGATGTGATCGACAAAGAGGCGGCGGCGCTTTCCAAGTCAGGCACGTGCATCGCCGTGCAGGCCGACCTCAGCACTGAAGAAGGCTGCAACGCCCTGGCGGAAGAGATCGGCAAGCGAGAGGATCAGCTGCACATCGTCGTCAACAACGCGGGCAACAACTGGGGCGCTCCCTTCGAAGAGTACCCCGACGCCGCCTTCGACCGCTGCTATGCGCTCAACGTCAAAGGCGTCTTTCACCTCACCCGCGCGCTCGTGCCGCTGCTGAGCAAGGCGGCCAGCGACGACGACCCGGCGCGCGTCATCAACATCGGTTCTATCGACGGCATCCAGGCGCCGTTCCTGGAGACGTACGCTTACTCCGCCACGAAGGCCGCCGTGCTTCACATGACGCGCGTACTGGCTCGCAAGCTGGCGCCGAAGCGGATCACGGTGAACGCCATCGCGCCGGGACCGTTCGAAAGCAAGATGATGCACGAGACGCTGGAGGCGTTCGGCGACCAGATCAAGTCCACGATCCCGCTGGGGCGCATCGGGCGGCCGGAAGACATGGCCGGCGCGACGATCTACCTGGCGTCGCGGGCCGGCGCCTACCTCACCGGTATGACGATCCGTGTCGACGGCGGCAGTACGACTAACCAAGCCTAGGCTGAAGTTCCGAGTGACCCGCCTCCACCGGGCGCTTAGCGAAGGCGGCGGGTAAACTACATTCCGATGTCCGAAGGTCCCCGCAGGCCGCCGCCGTCGCACCGCATCCCACCCCGCAGCCGCGGCGAGGTGGAGCACGAGGCCGAACGCTCTTACGTCTTCAGGCGGGTCGTGCTGCCCGCTCAGCGGTTCATCCACACGGAGGTCCTTGGCGGCATTGTCTTGCTCCTCGCCGCCGTCGTGGCGCTGATCTGGGCCAACCTGCCGTCGCCGTTGGACGAGGCGTACTTCGACCTCTTCGCGACCGAACTCTCCATCAATGCCGGCATCTTCCACATCGAGGAAGACCTGCACGGCTGGATAAACGACGGCCTGATGACGCTCTTCTTCTTCGTCGTGGGGCTCGAGATCAAGCGAGAGATGACGCGAGGCGAACTGGCGGGGTTCCAAAAGGCGATGCTGCCGGTCACCGCTGCCCTGGGCGGGATGATCGTCCCGGCTCTGATCTACATCGCGCTGAACGCCGGCGGCGAAGGCGAGCGTGGATGGGGTATCCCAATGGCGACGGACATCGCCTTCGCGCTGGGAGTCCTGGCGCTCGTCGGGCGAAGGATCCCCGCGCAGTTGCGCGTGTTCTTGCTCGCCCTGGCGATCGCGGACGACATCGGCGCCATCAGCGTTATCGCCATCTTTTATACCTCCGACCTTTCGATCGAGTGGTTGCTGATCGCCGGAGGGATACTTGCGTTCATCTACGGCATGGGCCGGGCGGGAGTGCGAGACATCAGCGTCTACTTGCTCTTCGGCTTCTTCGCCTGGGTAGCGATGTTCGAATCGGGCGTGCATCCCACAATCGCCGGTGTCGCTCTGGGCCTCATGACGCCCGCCAACCCGTACTACAGCCCGGCAAAGTTCGAAGAATCGATGGAGGACCTCTTCGCAAAGTATCGCGAGGCCCACGCAAGGGATGACGAGGCGGCAGCACAGCACATCCTCGGCCAGATAGAGACGCTCACGGAGGGCACGGAGGCCCCGCTGGAACGACTTGAGCGGCGCCTCCTCCCCATCACAAGCTTCTTCGTCGTGCCGCTCTTCGCTCTCGCTAACGCAGGCGTCGTGATCACGGGCGACAGCGTCAGCCACGCCGTCTCAAGCGATGTCTCGCAGGGTGTCGCCTTCGGCCTGTTGCTAGGGAAGCCGGTGGGCATCTTCCTGGCTGCATGGCTCGCCGTCCGCCTCGGCCTCGCTTCGCTGCCACGGTCAATGAACTGGTGGCACGTGCTGGGCGTCGGGCTGCTGGGCGGCGTCGGCTTCACCGTCTCGCTCTTTGTCAACGGGCTGGCGTTCGATGACCCAGGCCTCATCAACGACGGCAAGATGGGCATCCTCGCCGGGTCTATCGTCGCCGCGATTATCGGCTACGTGATGCTCGTAGTCGTGACCCGCGAACCGCCCGCCTCTTCGGA
>CBDTZZ010000033.1:0-7869 GCA_965365035.1 uncultured bacterium
CGTGATCCCGCAGGTGGGCGGCGAGCCGCGCCAGTGTGAGATCGGCCGGCGGCGCAGCGGCGAGGCAGGCGCGGCTGGCGGCGAGTCGCACGTCGGCGTGGGCGGTAGGGGCGTCTGGATGGCGGAAGCCGTCCCAGTCCGTCCCTGCGGCGACGTCAGGCGACGAACGAGTCCACTCGCGCCGGAGGGTGAGCCTGTTCGAGATGGCGGCGGTCTTGTTGACGGGAGCGGCCACCCAGCTGCGTCCGCTTGTCTCGAGCACCCAGGCCGCCGTCGGGTCGGCGATGATGAACGAGGAGAAGTACGACTCACCGGTCGTCCGGTCGCAGACGCCGCCCTGTCCGTGCTTCGCTAAAAGAGATGTCATCACGTCGAGAGCCTCGTCGGCCGTGGCACCGCGCTCCAGGCCAAGGCGCACAAGATCCATGCCGATGAGCGCCTCTGACTCCTTAGCCGGGTCGAGCCTCGTCCAGGTCTTCTCGTTGCCGATGACGACGCGGTGCTCGTTGACGCCGTGCTCCAGCCCCCAGAGCCAGTCGGGCCGCGATGCGGTGAGAGCGAAAGCGCCCGCGTCCGGCATCTCGGCGTATTCGGTGCGGAGCGTGCCGCCGCCGGAACGAGGCGCCAGGGCTTCGATCAGTTGAGCTTCAGTGGACGGCCGGTCAGAGTTCTTGGCGAAGAGGGTGCCAGCGGGCCTCACGGCGCAGAGCGTGTCGCACACGGCCGCAGCCTATTGAGGAATGATCAGCGTGATACCGAGTGGTAAGACATCGTTCACGCTGTAGCCGTTAGACGTGGCCAGCGTCTCCTGATCGACACCGTACAGTTCCGCGACAACGCCCCAGGTGTCGCCGCTGACCACGAGATGCTCGATCGGCGCGGGCGTAGGCGTCGGAGTCGGCTCAGGGGTGGGTGTGGACGTCGTGGTCGGTGCGGGTGTCAGCGTATCGCCCGTGTCGGGCGTCAGGCCGGGCGTGAAGTCGGGCGTGGCGTCAGGCTCCAGAACGACGCCGCCGGTGTCACCGGGCAGGCTTGGCGGCCGCACGAGCAGCCAGAGCGCCAGAACGCTAGCGCCGAGAAGGGCGAAGAGGGCGATGCGAAAGGCGGAGGATGAAGGCGCGGCGACGACCGGGTCCAAGCAGGCCGAACAGAGGTCGGCGCCGTGCTCGGGGCAGTAGGTCTTTCCGCAACGCGGGCACGGGGAAGTGTCCTGCCGTTCACACGCGTAGCATTGCATTCCAGTTACCTAAACGCCGGACCGGGGCTAAGAGATTCCCCCTGCACCCGGCCCGGCTATCATATCGCTACTCAAGCTCGACGGTCGCGCCGGCTTCCTGAAGCTTCTTCTGCGCCGTTTCCGCGTCAGGCTTGCCGATCGCTTCCTTGACGGTAACCGGGGCGCTCTCGACCAGATCCTTCGCCTCCTTGAGGCCCAGCGAGGTGACCTCGCGGACGGCCTTGATGACGTTGATCTTGTTGGCGCCGATGTCCTTGATCACGACATCGAACTCGGTCTTCTCCTCTGCGGGTGCGGCATCGCCGTCACCGCCAGCGGCGGCGCCCGGAGCGGCGGCAACGGCGACCGGCGCGGCGGCCGTGATGCCAAACTCGTCCGTGATCTTCTCGTTGAGATCTCGCAGCTCCAGGATCGTCATGTCCTTGATGATGTTCAGGACCTCGTCAATCTTGCTGTCAGCCTTGGCCATGATGCTTGTTCCTCCTTGCGCTAGTTGGGCCGGCGGGCGGCCGGGTGTTCGTTATGCTGCTTCGCTCTCCAGCTGTCGCGCCCTGGCCTCAAGGAGACCCGGCAGTTTCTGCAGAAGAGCTTGCAGGAGCTGCGAGAACTCCCGCGGTTGACTGTCTATGAGGGCGACGAAGCTTACCAGCGGGCTCTCGATCGTGCCCATGAACTGGGCGATGAGAACGGGCCGCGGCGGGATCTTCGTCAGGCCTTTCACGGCGTCCGCTGTGAGAAGTGTGCCGTCCAGGTAGCCACCACCAACCTCGAAGGCGGCCGGCGCCTCCCGGGCGTACTCGGTTATCGCCTTCGCCGCCTCCACGATGTCGTCGTAGGAGATGGCGAGCGCCGTGGGCCCATCCGCCAGCTCGTACAACTCAGTCGCGCCGGCCGCTTCGGCAGCCAGCTTGAGGAGCGAGTTCTTGATCACCCGAAACTCTAGGCCACCTTCGCGCAGCTTGCGTCGCAGGACTTGCATCTCCTGGACGGTCAGGCCACGGTAGCGGGCGCCGATGACGATCGTAGAACGCTCGATGCGATCCTTGATGTCGGCTACCTGATCGATCTTATGCTGTGTGGGCAATAGGCCCTCCGTATTCCGCCGGGCGTCGCCGTCCGGGTTGACTCGCGCCCATTCGGGCTAACTCGTGCAAATGAAAAAGCCCCCTGCCGCGGCAAGGGACGTCGACTGGAACCGTCGGGCTTGTGGCCTGACGCGGTTCGACCTCTCCTCGGCGGGCTCTCCTGGTGGAGACTTAACCCTTGCGGGACCTGCAGTCTGCGGTGAGACGTGCGCTATTCAGTTGGCACGCGGAGCATTGTACGGCGCTCCACCGTTTGGTTCAAGCTTAGTTATCAGCCGCTGCGACCGCGCCGAGCGCGCCGGGGTCCATACGAACGCCGGGGCTTATGGTGGTCGTCAGGGTCAGCGTGCGGACGTAGTGGCCCTTGGAGCCGGCGGGCTTCTCGCGCCGGATAGCAGCGAGTAGCGCGGACAGGTTCTCGGCGAGCGCTTCTTCCGAGAAGCTGATCTTGCCGACTGAGACATGCACGAGGTTGGTACGGTCCGTCCGGAATTCGACGCGTCCCTGCTTGGCGTCCTTGATCGCCCGCGGCAGGTCCTCGCCGTTGACGACGGTGTTCGTGCGCGGGTTTGGCATCAGCCCTCGCGGGCCGAGGATGCGACCGAGCTTACCGACCTTGCCCATCATGTCCTTCGTGGCAAGGGCGACATCGAAGTCTGTGTAACCGTCTGCCACTTTCTTGACCAGCGCGTCGCCGCCTACCTCGTCGGCGTCGGCATCCTCCGCCAGGCGGGCCGGTTCGCCCTCGGCGAAAACGAGGACACGCTGGCTCTTGCCCAGGCCGTGGGGCAGGACGATGGTCCCGCGCAGCTGCTGATCAGCGTGGCGCGTGTCGAGACCGGTGCGGATGTGCAGTTCGACGGTCTCGTCGTAGTTGGCGTACGCAATCTCCTTGAGGAGAGCGATAGCCTCGTTAAGGTTGTACTCTTTCTTCTCGTCGATCTTCTCGGCGGCGTCCCGATACTTTTTTCCGTGCTTAGCCATTAGTCTGCTCCGGATACTGGACGCCCATGCTGCGGCAGGTGCCTTCCACCATGCGCATGGCCGCCTCTACGTCATTGGCGTTGAGATCCTTCATCTTGGCCTCGGCGATCTGCCGAATCTGGTCGCGGGTGATCATGCCGACTTTCTCGCGCTTCTGCGTCGGGCTGCCCTTTTCGATCCCGATCGTCTTGCGGATCAGGTCGGAGGCGGGCGGCGTCTTGAGGATGAAGGTAAAAGAACGATCCTCGAAGACGCTGATCTCGACCGGAATGATGGCGCCGGCCTGGCTGGACGTGCGCTCGTTGTACTCCTTGACGAAGCCCATGATGTTGGCGCCGTGCTGGCCCAGTGCAGGGCCGACCGGCGGCGCAGGCGTTGCCTGTCCCGCTGGCAGCTGAAGCTTGATCACTGCGCGAATTTTCTTAGCCATAACAGTACGCTCTTCCGGTCATGAGATAGTATCGTATCCCGGCGCGGCGAGCTCTCCTACAGGCGCTCCACCTGTAGGAAGTCGAGTTCGACGGGTGTCTCTCTTCCAAAGATCGAGACGGAGACTTTCACTTTACCCTTTTCCGGGTTGATGTCTTCTACTGTGCCCACGAAGTCGGAGAACGGCCCGTCGACGACGCGCACGCTCTGGCCGACGCCAAATCCAACCTTGACCACCGGCTCCTCCGCCTTCATCTGGCGAATGATCGACTGCACTTCTGCCTTGGCGAGCGGCGTGGGCGCGGTGCCGGAACCAACGAAGCCGGTGACGCCGGGCGAATTGCGCACGACGGTCCAGGCCTTGCTGGAGAGCACTTTGTCGGCCTCGCTGGCCTTCGGGTTCTCCTGCTGCAAAGTCATCATTTGGACGAGGACGTAGCCGGGGAAGATCTTTCGGGGCACCGTCCGGCGCTGGCCGTCACGGATCTCGATCTCCTCGACGGAGGGAACGATGACGCGGTAGACAAGCTCCTCTGCGTCCATGGACTTAATGCGCTGGTCGAGGTTCGTCTTGACCTTGTCTTCGTAGCCGGAATAAGTGTGGATGACGTACCAGGACTGGCCCTTCCGGAACATCTCCTCTTCGGTGATCTCCAGACGAGGCACCTTGCTTTTCTGAGCGTCCTCATCCTCAACAACAATTTGAACCGCGCTTTTTCGCTTCTTAGCCACTACTGCAACCTCACCTAATTGAGCAAAGCCCGGTCAATGATCCAGCCGAAAGCGAGGTCGATCGCGCCAAGGATTGCGCCAAGGATAAGAGTGACGATAACGACGACGATCGTCAGGTTGATGACGTCGGGGCGCGACGGCCAGACGACCTTACGAAGCTCAGTGAAGATGTCAACCAAGAACTGCGGGCGCCAGGAAAGGATTCCGCCACTGCCACCCGTAGGCTTTCGGCTTGGCCCCGTGCTTGGAATCGCACGCTTGGCCGCACCTTGCTTGGACTTCGGCTCGCGCGTCCGCTGGCGCCGTAGCGCTCGGTTACTCACCTAGCGGGCCTCCTTGAACAGGCGATGTCCACGGCAGCGTGGGCAATACTTGCGCAGCTCCAGGCGGTCCGGATCGTTGCGCCTGCTCTTGGTCGTCGTGTACGGACGTATCCTGCAGTCCGGGCACGCCAGGTCGATTGGCAGTCGGTTGTCCTTCTTGGCCATCTATCTCCAGCTTACTTTACGATCTTCGTCAGCACACCCGCGCCGACGGTGCGTCCGCCTTCGCGAATTGCGAAGTGTACGCCCTCTTCCAGCGCCACCGGTGCGATCAGGTCCACTACCATCTTGATGTTGTCGCCGGGCATCACCATCTCCACGCCTTCGGGAAGCTTGATGCTGCCGGTAACGTCAGTAGTGCGGATGTAGAACTGCGGGCGGTAGCCGTTGAAGAACGGCGTGTGACGGCCGCCCTCTTCCTTGCTCAAGCAGTAGACCTCCGCCTCGAAGTCGGTGTGTGGAGTGATGGAGCCTACGTGCGCCAGCACCTGTCCGCGCTCGACGTCATCGCGCTCCATGCCGCGGAGGAGACAGCCGACGTTGTCGCCCGCCTCGCCCTGGTCCAGGGTCTTCTGGAACATCTCAACGCCGGTGCAAACGGTCTTGCGGGTTTCCCCGAAGCCGACGATCTCGATCTCTTCGCCCGTCTTGACGATGCCACGCTCGACACGGCCGGTGACAACGGTGCCACGGCCCTTAATGCCGAACACATCCTCGACCGGCATCAGGAACGGCTTATCCTTCGCCCGTTCCGGCTCCGGGATGAAGTTGTCGACTGCGTCCATGAGCTCCCAGATCGGCTTGTACTCATCGGCGTCCGGATCAGTGGACTCGCTCTCTAGGGCCTTGAGGGCGCTGCCACGGATGATGGGCGTGTCATCGCCCGGGAAATCGTACTTGTCCAAAAGCTCGCGGATCTCAAGCTCGACGAGCTCGAGGAGTTCGGCGTCGTCCATCATGTCCACCTTGTTGAGGAAGACGACCATAGCGGGCACTTCCACCTGTTTGGCCAGGAGGACGTGCTCTCGCGTTTGGGGCATGGGGCCGTCGTTGGCCGCGACGACCAGGATGGCGCCGTCCATCTGGGCAGCGCCGGTGATCATGTTCTTGATGTAGTCGGCGTGGCCGGGGCAGTCGATGTGAGCATAGTGACGCTTATCCGTCTCGTACTCGACGTGCGCGATGGCGATAGTGATACCGCGGTCGCGCTCTTCCGGCGCCTTGTCAATGCTGAAGAAGTCACGATATTCGGCCTGCTGCTTCAGCGCCATCACTTTCGTCATGGCAGCGGTTAGCGTCGTCTTGCCGTGGTCGATATGACCGATCGTTCCGACGTTCAGGTGCGGCTTCGTTCGTTCGAATTTTTTCTTAGCCATCCTAGGCTTTCCTCCTAATTGAATCGGCTCGCGATATCCTATCAACTCTTGGCCGACAGGACTATGATAGCGCGGCGGTATGATACATGAAACCGGCGTAGTCCGCGCGGTTGCCTGTACTTATGTGGTTATCGGGCTCTGGAGCCCACGTCCGGACTCGAACCGGAGACCCCGTTCTTACCAAGAACGTGCTCTACCAACTGAGCTACGTGGGCCCGCAATTCTCCCTCGTTACTGGTGGCGGGGGCAGGATTCGAACCTGCGTAGCCCTTAAGGGCGCCGAGTTTACAGCCCGGTGCAATTGACCGCTCTGCCACCCCGCCGTTTTGCGCTGCTATTGCGCCACTTCGGCCAGCGCTTCCGCCGGACGCCAAAAAAATTCGCCCCACAGGGAGGCTTCATTAGTATAGGCGGCCCCGTAGCAGGCAGTCAAGGATTCACGCATCACGGAGGAGGGCTACGGAGACCGCCGCGATCGCCTCGCCGCGTCCTATTTCGCCGACTCCTTCGTTCGTCGTCGCCTTTACGCTGACCGCCGCCTCGGAGACACCCATCAGCTCCGCGATTCGGGCGCGCATTGCCGCCACGTGTGGCGCGAGGCGCGGCTTCTCTGCGATGACGGTAATGTCGACGTTTTCGACGGCGTATGCGGAATCTCGCACGAGTACGAGCGTCTTCTCTAGCAGCAACGAGCTATCGGCGTCCTTCCACTCGGCGGCGTCGGCCGGGAAGTGCGTTCCTATGTCGCCCAGAGCGGCCGCACCCAGCAGCGCATCGATGAGGGCGTGCAACACGACGTCGGCATCGGAGTGTCCCGCCAGGCCTGTTTCGCCGGGTAGTACGACGCCGCCCAGGACCAGTGTGCGCCCCGAGCCAAAGCGGTGGATGTCGTAGCCGATTCCGATTCGCATGGCGCTAGTGCAGGTAAGCCTCGGCCAGCATCAGGTCCTCCGCCGTGGTGATCTTGACGTTGCGGCTGCTGCCTTCATACGTCGCTACTGAACAGCCGAGCGCCTCCACCATCGCCGCGTCGTCGGTGACGTCGTCGGAGACTTCGTCGTGTGCCCGGACGAGGAGATCGTAACGAACAACCTGAGGCGTCTGGACGGCGACGAGACGTGAGCGGTTCAGAGTGCGCGTGATAGCGCCGGTCTCATCGATCTCCTTGATCGTATCGGCCAGCGGCAAGACCGGTACGGCGGCCCCCGTTTCGCGGGCCGCTTCCAGTCCACGCGCGATCATGCCCGGCCGCACGAGCGGGCGGCCACCATCGTGCACAGCGACCAAGTCGCAGCGCCCCAGCGCCGCCAACCCACGCTTCACGCTGTCCTGACGCCGCGGTCCGCCGGTGCAGACAGCAACAACTTTGGCGAAGCCCTCTTCGGCCACAAGGGACCGCCCCCGCTCCAGGTTCGCCTCGGAGACAACGAGCACGACGCGGTCAATCGGTTCGCAGCTCTCGAAAGCGGCGATGCTATGCGCCAGCAACGGACGGCCGGCGACGACAGAGAAAAGTTTGTCGGCGCCACGCATTCGCGTCCCAGCGCCGGCGGCGACGATCACTCCTGCGCAGACTTCAGACATACGTACGCCACTATAGCGCAGCGCCCCTAGCGGGTGCCGACTCAGGCCAGATTGCTGAACACGGTGACGCCGGCGCTCGCCAGGCCACGGATGTTGAAGGAAGGCAGCGCCAGGCGCTC
>CBDTZZ010000034.1:0-7807 GCA_965365035.1 uncultured bacterium
TCCTGCCCGCGCTTTTTTTCGCCCGCCGTTCAGACCACCGACTCGTCGAGTTCTCGGTAGAAGCACGTCCGCTCGCCCGTGTGGCAAGCAGGTCCCGTCGGCGATACACGCACAACCACGGCGTCGGCGTCACAGTCGTAGAACACCTTGCGCACGTCGAGGAAATTTCCGGACGTTTCACCCTTTAGCATCAGCTTCTTGTGCTGGCGGCTGTATCGCCAGACTCGCTTGTCAGAGAGTGTGAGCTTCACCGCCTCCTCATCCATGTAGAAGAGCGTGAGAACATCGCCGGAGTCGTCGTCCTGAATGATCGCGGGAACGAGGCCCGCACTATCGTACTTGAGCGCCATGTGAGAGTCCTTTCGGCTGGCCGGCGACGGCTGTTACGGCCGCACCGGAATGTCGTGCTCCGCCAGGTAGTCCTTGACCGCGCGGATGCTGTGAGTTCCGAAGTGGAAGATGCTAGCGGCGAGCACCGCGTCGGCCTTGCCTTCGTTGATCGCCGCCAACATATGCTCGGGCCCGCCGGCGCCGCCGGAGGCGATTACCGGGACGCTCACCGCCTCCGAGATCGCGCGCGTCAGGGCAATATCGTATCCGTCTTTCGTACCGTCGGCGTCCATCCCGGTTATGAGCAGTTCGCCGGCGCCCAGCTCTGTACAGCGCACCGCCCATTCGACGGCGTCTAGCTCGACGGGCGTGCCGCCGCCTGAGCCGCCGTAAGTGTGCACTTGCCAGCGCCCGGGCCCAACGTTCTTAGCGTCGATCGCCACGACGATGCACTGCGAGCCGAACTTTGCGGCCGCCTCGGCGATAAACTCCGGGTTCTCGACGCCGGCGGTGTTGATCGAGACCTTGTCAGCGCCGGCTTCGAGCATCGCTCGTACGTCGTCAGTAGTACGTATGCCGCCACCGACGGTGAACGGGATGAAGATTTGATCGGCAACGCGTCCGACCATCTCGGCGGCAGTATCGCGACGGTGCGGCGATGCTTTTATGTCAAGGAATACTAGCTCGTCGGCACCTTCGCTGTTATACACCTTGGCCAGCTCGACGGGGTCTCCCGCGTCGCGCAGGTCGACGAAGCGGATCCCTTTGACGACGCGCCCGTCGGCAACGTCAAAGCAGGGGATCACGCGCTTGGTCAGCTCGCTCTTCAGCGTATCTGTGGCCATACGATTATGGTAAGGCAAACGCCCCCGGCGGTCGATTAGCCGATGATCGCCAGGATCGTGACGCTAATGCTGGTGGCGATGAGTACGCCGAGGACGATGCGGCGAAAGCGCTCCGGGTTGAGATGAGTCCGCAGCCAGCCGCCTGTGAGGATACCGGCGACCACAGCGGGCACGGCCGCAGCGGTGATGATGAGGACGTCTGAGTCGATCCTGCCGACGATGAAGAAAGCCGCTACCGCAAGCACGCCCGACGGCAGAAAGTACGCCAGGAGCGTCGCGCGATAAGGGTCGATCTCCGTCTCGCGCCCCAGCAGGTAGAGGACGACAGGCGGCCCGCCCATGCTGGTGGCTGATGTAAGCGCACCGCCCATCGTGCCCGCGCCTATCTGCATCCCAAGGGAATCGTGACCGGCGTCCACCGACGGCTGCAGATAGATGAGGACCGTGGCCGCTAAGACGACGATGCCCACCGTAATCTGCAGCGTGTCGGCATCAACTCGCTCCAGGAAGAGGACACCCAGCGGGATACCGATGATCAGGCCGAGATAGAGGCCGGGCAGACGGCGCGTCGACACCTTCCCCCTCACTTGTGTGAGCAACACGACGTTGGTCGCCAGAGCGAGCAGCAGCGACACCGCCACCGCCGCCTTGGGCTCCCAGGCGACCGCCAGCAGCGGTACCAGCGTCAGCGAGAAGCCGAAGCCAGTGACGGACTGAACCGTCGCCGCCGTAAAAGCGACAACCACGGCGAAGACGATGAGCTCCACGCTCATGACGCTAGTGCAAGAGCGACCGGTCGGCCGCCCCGATTGGCCGGAGGCAAGCAGCGTTGCCTAAAAGACTGTGTCGCCGCGCAGCATCTGCCTGGCGATGGTGCGGCGCTGGATCTCGCCGGTGCCGTCCGGGATGCGCAGCGTGCGCGCGATGCGGAAGCCTTCGTTCAGCGAAAGCTCGTTGGACAGGCCCATCCCGCCGTGCACCTGGATCGCCCTGTCATAGGTCGCCTGCGTCTTCTCGACGGAGTAGGCCTTGCACATCGAGATCTCCTTGACCGGCAGCTTGCCCGTCGCCATAGCGGACTCGATCAGCGTCGCCGTCTGCAGCACCATGTACTTCATCGTGTAGATGTCGATCGCCATGTCCGCAAGCATGAACTGGATCGCCTGGTACTCCGAGATCGGCTTACCGAAGCTCATGCGATTCTGCGCGTACTCAAGCGACCGGTCCAGCGCATAACCGCACATACCCACGCAGTTGGCTGAGATCGACGTTCGGCCCTCGGAGATGCCAAACATAGCGATCTGGAAGCCCTGGTTCTCGGCGCCGATGAGGCGGTCTGCCGGCACACGCACGTCCTCGAACGTCATCGCGCCACAGTCGCCGCCCGCGTGGCCCATGACGGGCAGCACGCCGTCGAAGCTGTATCCCTGGGCATCGGTTTCGACGAAGAAGGCGCTGATACCGCCCTTTCGCTCCTTGATCATCTCCTCGTCCGTGACCGCGAAAACGATGGCGTAGTCGGCGTACGGCGAGTTCGTGATCCAGGTCTTGCTGCCGTTGATCACCCAATCGTCGCCGTCGCGCTTCGCCTTCGTCTGTACTCCCCAGACGTCGGAGCCGGCGTTCGCCTCGCTGAGCGCGAAGCAGACGGTCTTCTCACCGCTGGCGATCGATGGCATGAACTCCTTGCGAACCGATTCGCTCACCGGAACGAGCATGTGCGACGGTCCGTCCACGAAGGAAGCGATCGTCGGCTGGCTGAGGAAGCCCTTAGCCCACGTGATGAGCGGCCGGCCGGGACCGTACTTGCGGTACATCGCCTCCTCAACGAAGACCATGATGCGCACGCCCAGACCGCCGCCGCCGACGGTTTCCGGCGCGAACATGCCGTAGTAACCAGCCGCGGCCGACTTCATGCGCACCTGCTTGCGCGCCTCCATGGCCTCAGGCACGGCCTTACCGCGCTCGTCGAAGAACTTGCGCTCGTCGATCAGGAGGTCGCCGAGTTCCTGCTCAAGCGGCAGCACTTCGGCGTCGATGAATTGGGTGATGCCTGTGACGGCGCCCTTGACGATGTCTCGTATGTCTTCCGGGATTCCGATTTCCGACGATCCGGTAACCATGGGGCAGACCTCCTATCGTAAGCGGGTCTCAGTATATCGGGCGTGCGGCCCAGCTTCTACGTGCGGCTAGGCCTCGGCTGCCGCCAGCGCCTCGGTGATATCCAGGGCGCCCGTATAGAGCGCGGTGCCGATGATCACGCCCTCGACGCCGATCAAGCGCAGCCGCTTCAAGTGCTCGATTGAAGATACGCCACCAGAGGCGATCACCGCCATCGGCGAAGGCAGACCGCCCGCGTGCTCCACGACCTCCTGAATCGCCAGGAAGTTGGGCCCCCCCTGCATGCCGTCGCGCGAGATGTCGGTGAAGAAGATGCGCTCGACGCCAAACTCGGAAAGCTGTCGTACCAGGTCCAGCGCAGACACCTCCGAAGCCTCACGCCAGCCTTCGGTGGCGACCATGCCGTCCCGCGCGTCCACGCCGACGAAGATGCGCTCACGGAAGAGCGAGACGGCGTTTACCAGCGTCGTCTGGTCTTTGACGGCAACAGTACCCATGGCCACGCGGTCAGCGCCTGCCTTCAGGTAGCGGTCGATGACCGAAATGTCGCGTACGCCACCTCCAACCTGCACGGCGACGGAAACCGACTCGATGACGCGGCGGATGACGTCTTCGTTCTGTGGCTTGCCGTCTCTGGCGCCATCCAGGTCGACGACGTGAAGGCGCGTGGCGCCGGCCTTCTCCCAACGCCGCGCCACCTCCACCGGATCATCGGCGAATACGGTCTCGCGATCGTAGTCACCCTGTTCGAAGCGCACGCAGCGGCCGCCGCGAATGTCGACTGCCGGAATAATTTCCATTGAAGCTATTCTGTCACGGTTACCCGCAACCAGACGGGCCCTCAGACGTGGTTACTAGTATGAGAAGGTACGATTTACTACCCGCCGCCATCGCGTTTTCGCAACTCTCGTTCAATCATCCGACGCTCCGCATCGCGCCCCAGGAGGGAGTCGAAGACGTAGACGTTGAGCAGGTGGACGCCAAGGACGACGCCCCAGACCAGCGCCACCCACTGCACCCAGAACTCGTCCGTCCCCGTAACGATATCGACCACCAATAGCCCGGCGATCACCGTTACGAACATCGATAGGTGGCGGAAGAAGCCCATCCTCTTGTGCACGCCGCGGCGCACCGCGCGATATTCGTCGTCCGTGTGGGAGCGGCCCTGGAAAGACCCTGGCGGTGCATCGAACTCCACGCCTTCGAACCCTTCGTCGTCCTGAATCGTCATCACGCTGCCTTCTCACGCTGAGCGACGCGGAGGAAGTTCCCGTACAGCTTGAGCCCGTTTTCGCCGCTCTTCTCCGGGTGGAATTGCGTGGCCACTACGTTGCCGCGCGCCACCACGGAGGCAAACCTGATCCCGTAGTCTGTCTCACCGACGACGACGGCCGGATCGTCGGGCCGCGGGAAGTAAGAGTGCACGAAGTAGAAGTAGGAGCCGTCATCGATGCCCTCGAAGATCGGGTGCTGGCGCGCGACGTGCACGCGGTTCCAGCCCATGTGCGGCACCTTGAGACCGTCAGGCAGTCGCACGACCCGCCCCGGCAGCACGCCGAGACATTCGTGCTCGCCGCCCTCTTCGCTGACGTCGAACAGCGCCTGCTGGCCCATACAGACGCCGAGGAACGGGCGCCCGGAGTCGATATACTCGCGGATCGGCTCTATGAGCTCATGTTTGCGCAGGTTGGCCATCGTGTCGGCCGCCGCGCCCACGCCTGGCACGATCACAGCGTCAGCGTCGTCAAGGTGGCGCGCCGAGTCCGTGACGAGGGGCCGCACGCCCTGGCTCGCCACCGCTTTGGCAACCGAGTGCAGGTTGCCCGCGCCGTAGTCAACTATGACCAGTTTCACCTTTCGAGTTTAGCACTCAGCCGTGCGTGGGCTGTGACGGGAATCACTCACACCGGCGGCAGCATCAGCTGCATCCAGATGACGTCCAGCCAGCGCTCGAACTTGTATCCGACCTCCCGGTTGCGCCCGCAGTCGACGAAGCCGAAACGCTTGTGCAACGCCTCGCTCGCCGGGTTGCCCTGCGTCATGCCGGCTATCACCGAGTGGAAGCCACCCTTCTTCGCCCGCTCAATGAGCTCGGCCAGAAGCAACGCACCGATGCCTCGGCCCCGGTAATCCTTGTGGATGTAGACCGAGTCCTCCGTCGTGAAGCGGTAGGCCACCCTGGCCCGGAAGCCGCGCAGACAGCCCCAGCCGACCACACCGCCCTCCACCTCGGCGACGATCACGCAGTAGGGGTGCTTGGTCTCGCGGAACCACTGCAGCCGCTCCTCGAGGGTGTGCGGCTCGATGTCGAAGGTCGCCGTCGAGTGCAGGACCGCCTCGTTGTAGATGTCGAGGATCGCCGGCACGTCGGCTTCGGTCGCCGAGCGGACTATCGTGCTCATGGTGCCGTAGGATAGCGCACGCGCGTTACCGGCACGTTACGCGCGGCGCGGCGACGTTTCCATTTAGCGGGCGCCGTAATACGCTAGCGCCAGTATGTCCTGCAACGTCGACGACGTCCGCGAAGCCCAGGTCAAGGCCGAAGAGCTGCGCTCCCAGGTCAACTACCACGACTACCTCTACTTCGTGAAAGACGCGCCAGAGGCGTCCGACGCTGAGTACGACGAGCTGATGCGTCGCCTGCGTGCGATCGAGGAGCACTACCCGGAGCTGATCACGCCCGATTCGCCCACGCAGCGCGTCGGAGGGCAGGCCGCCAGCGCTTTCGGAACGGTCGAGCACCGGCTGCCGATGCTCTCGCTGGCGAACGCTCAGAACTACCGCCAGCTGGAGGCCTGGCACAAGCGCGCCGCCAAGCTCACCGACCGCGACGACTTCCAGGTGGTATGCGAGCCGAAGATCGACGGCCTGGCCGTAGCCCTCGTCTACGAGGACGGCCGCTTCGTACAAGGCGCGACGCGTGGCGATGGCTATCAGGGCGAGAACATCACGGAAAACCTGCGCACGATCCGCAGCATCCCGATGAAGCTGCGCGGAAAGAAGTTCCCGGCCCGCTTCGAGGTTCGCGGTGAGGTCTACATGCCGAAGACTGTCTTCGAGCAGCTGAACGAGGACCGCGCCGAAGCCGGCGAGCCGTTGTACGCCAACCCGCGCAATTCGGCAGCCGGTTCGGTGCGCCAGCTCGACTCCCGCATCACGGCCTCGCGGCGTCTGGACATCTTCGTCTACCAGCTCGGCTGGGCGGACGACGGTGCGTCACCGGCGACGCACCACGAGACACTGCGCTGGCTGCACGAGTTGGGCTTCCGGCCCAATCCGGACGCCGAGTCCTTCTCGGACCTGGAAGACGTCCAGCGCTTCTACAACAGCTGGGAGGAGCGCCGCCACGACCTCGACTACGAGATCGATGGCATGGTCGTCAAGATGGACGACATCTCGCTCTGGGACGAGCTGGGCTACGTCGGCCGCGAACCGCGCTGGGCGATCGCCTACAAGTTCCCGCCGATGCAGGCGACTACGAAGCTGAACAAGATATCGATCAACGTCGGCCGCACCGGCAGCCTGAACCCGTACGCCGAGCTGGAGCCCGTACAGGTCGGCGGCGTCATCGTCAGGCAAGCCACGCTGCACAACGAAGCCGACATTCGCCGTAAGGACATTCGCGTTGGCGACATCGTGATCGTCCAGCGCGCCGGCGACGTCATCCCGCAGGTAGTCGGGCCCGTCGTCAGCCGCCGCAGGGGCAAGGAGCGCCGCTACCGGCTGCCGAAGAAGTGCCCCATCTGTAAGAGCGACGTCGAGCGCCCCGAGGGCGAGGCGATGGCCTACTGCTCTAACATGACTTGCCCGGCGCAGATGTTCCGCTGGATCACACACTTCGTTCACGTCATGGACATCGAAGGCCTCGGCGAGAAGTGGATCGAAATCCTCCTCGCGAACGATCTGATCAAAGACCCGGCCGGCATCTATCGCCTCAAGAAGAAGAAGCTGCTGGAACTGCCGCGCATGGGCGAAAAGCTCGCCGACAAGATCCTCGCCAACGTCGAGGCGGCGAAGGGACGCAACCTCGACCGCCTCCTCTTTGCGCTCGGCATTCGCCACGTCGGCAGCGAGATCGCGATCCTGCTGGCGGATCAGTTCGGATCGCTGGACGCGCTGGCCGCCGCGTCAGAGGATGAGATCGCGGAGATCGAGGGCATAGGCCCCCGCATCGCCGAAAGCGTCCGCTCCTACTTCCGAGACCGCAAGAAGAAGTCGATCATCGAGAAGCTGCGGCGATCCCGCGTGAACATGGAGCAGCGCCGCACGAAGCGCGCCGAAGGCCCGCTGACGGGCGAGCGGTTCGTCTTCACCGGCACGTTGACCGCGATGTCCCGCAGCCGCGCCGAGAGCCTCGTAGCGTCCCTGGGCGCCGAGGCTGTGAGCAGCGTGACGCGCAAGGTGACCCATCTCGTCGCCGGCGCAGATCCGGGTTCAAAGCTCGCAAGGGCGGAGGGCTACGAGATCGACGTCATGGACGAGGAGGAGTTCCTTTCGCTGCTACGGGCGCA
>CBDTZZ010000035.1:0-7608 GCA_965365035.1 uncultured bacterium
GGGGTAGCGGTAGGTGACCTCTTCGAGGGTGCGGACGTCGCCGCTGGCGGCCAACGCCACGCAAATCTCGCCCCGGCGGTCGTCGGGCACCGTAATGACCGCGAAGCCGTCGATAAGCATCGGCCTCTCCAGCTTCGCGCCGTGGGCGGCGACGATGTCGGCCCAGCGATCTTCCGGTACATTGTCCGCGAACTGGACGGTGAGCTGGCCGGCTACGTGCTGTGAGTCCGGGTGTGGGATGTAGACGCCGTGCTGGGCGCCGGGGCCGGGCCAGGAGACCAAAATCCAGGCCAGCGCGAAGCTGGCGATGATGGTATTGCGAAGCAACCGGGGTCCGTTCAGTCTCATAGCTGGGCGTTGTGGGCCTTTCCTGCCGCCCCCTCCGGCTGCAGATACGTTGCCTGCGAGAGATTGTATTCGCTGCACCTGCGGCGGCAAAGGCTGGGAGTTACGTGCCTCGGTGCATGATACGATTGACGCCCTCGTCCGTCCCAGCGAAGGAGCGCCCTGACGTGTCTGACATCACTACCAGCATGCTTGATTACGCGACGAACGGCTCGAACGCGAGCGGGTTCCTGGCCCGGCCAGAGGGAGAAGGCCCGTTCCCGGCGGTGGTCGTGGTCCAGGAATGGTGGGGCCTGAATGATAACGTCAAAGACATCGCGGGGCGCTTTGCCAACGAAGGCTTCGTGGCGTTCGCGCCTGACCTCTATCACGGCAAGGTGACGTCTGAGCCGGACGACGCGCAGAAGCTGATGATGCGGACGGACATGCCCCGGGCTAGCCAGGAGCTGGTCAAGGCTACCGAATATCTCTCCCAGCAGCCGTATGTCAACGGCCGCGGCATTGGCTCCGTCGGGTTCTGCATGGGCGGCGGCCTGGCGTTGACGCTCGCCACAGACACGCCTCTGATCAAGGCCTCAGCGCCGTTCTACGGGGTCAACCCGCATCCGATCGACAAGCTGCAGAACCTGCAGGGACCGGTGCTGGCGATCTATGCGGAGCATGACGACTTTGCCAGCGCGAAGGTACGCGAAGCGCTCCAGTCGGCGATGAAGCAGTTCGGTAAGCAGTTGGAGGTGCAGGTCTACCCGGGCACGGAGCACGCCTTCTTCAACGACACACACCGCGAGGTCTATCGAGAGACCGCCGCCAACGACGCCTGGAACCGCGTTCTCGCGCTGTTCCGGGCGGAACTGTAAGCCGATCCACATATATTCGGCTGGCGCGATTCGGGTCGTGCCTGCTACTGATAGACTTGGCATAATCACATGACACGCACTGCGACGCGCTACGAGACCGTGATCGGTGTTGAGGTTCACGCGCAGCTTCTGACGCGGAGCAAGATGTTCTGCCCCTGCTCCCAGCCCACGCTGGAATCGCCGCCGAACACTCACGTCGACCCGACGTGTCTGGGCATGCCGGGCGCGATGCCCGTTATCAACCGCTTGGCCGTCGAGCTGACGATCATGAGCGGCCTGGCGTTGAACTGCGAGATCGCGCACGAAGCGAAGTTCGATCGCAAGAACTACCACTACCCGGATCTGATGAAGGGCTACCAGATCTCCGAATACGACTTACCCATCTGCAAGAACGGCTGGCTGGACATCGAAGTCGATGGCGTAACGAAGCGCATCGGCATCACCCGTGTGCACCTCGAAGAGGACACAGCGCGCCTGCAGCACGCCAGGGATCCTGCCACGGGCGAGCAGTACAGCCTCGTCGATGTGAACCGCTCCGGCGTGCCTTTGATGGAGGTCGTCTCAGAGCCGGACATACGCTCTGCGGAGGAGGCGCGAGCCTACCTGCAGGCGCTGCGCCGGATCTTGCGCTACATCGGCGCCAGCCAGGCGAACATGGATGAGGGGAACATGCGCTGCGAGCCGAATGTGAGCATCCGGGAGCCGGGTGCGGAGTTCGGCCAGAAGGTGGAACTTAAGAACATCAACTCGTTCAAGCACGCCTTCGACGCCATCAAGTTCGAGGAGAAGCGCCAGGCCGAGGTGCTGAACTCAGGCGGCACCATCGCCCAGGAGACACGCGGTTGGCGCGAAGACATCGGCGAGGCGGTGTCGCAACGTACGAAAGAGTTCGCGGAGGACTACCGCTACTTCCCGGAGCCAGACCTGCCGCCGCTTATCATCAGCCGCGAGTGGGTAGAGGAGATAAAGGCTCGGCTGCCCGAACTTCCTGACGCCAAGCGAGCACGGTTCCAGGAACAGTACGGCCTGACCGAATACGACGCCCGGGTGCTGACCGAATCGACCGCGCGCGCGGACTTCTTCGAGGCGGCAACAGCGAGCGGATCGGCGGAACGAGCGAAGACGGTGTCGAATTGGATCACGGGCGACTTCGCTCGCCTACTCAACGCTGAGAATATCGAGATTCAGAACGCCAAAGTCACGCCCGAGAGCCTCGCCTCGCTGATCGATCTGCAGGAAGCAGGAACGATCTCCGGCAAGACCGCTAAGGCCGTCTTCGAGGATATGTTCGCTTCCGGCAAGGCGCCCGGCGAGGTCGTCAAAGAGAAGGGCCTTGAGCAGATCACCTCGTCGGACGAGGTAGTGACGAGCGTGGAGAAAGTGATCGCAAACAACGCCAAGGCGGTGGAAGACTATCGCGGTGGCAAGGAAGAAGCGATAAAGTTCCTGGTGGGTCAGGTGATGCGCGAAACGCGAGGCCGGGCCGGTCCAGACGTGGTAACCGAGCTTTTAAAGGAAAAATTGGCTGAAAAGCCGTAATCTTATGGCATCCTCTTACGTTAGTAGTACTGAGCTATGACACAGATCGCATCTGCAATGCGCCGCTTCTTCCAATTCGACTTCCTGAAGTGGTTCTACCCGGGCATGCACATCAAGCGTTGGCTAGCGCTGACTATCATCGGCGTGGCGATGATGACCTTCGGGCTGAGCTACATCGTGCGCGAGGCGTATCTAACCGGCTTTGTGCTGCCGGACTTCATGTACTACGTCACCGGTCAGTTCATCCCGCGCTACATCCGTGGCGCGGCGTTCATGATGACGGCGATGGGGCTCATCGTCTTCTCGATCTGGAAGCTCAACGACTCACTAATCTCCGTACTGGTGCCGAACCGGACGCGTACGGAGAGCCTCGTGAACACGATCTACACGCAGCGCTTCCTGAGCCGCGGGCCGAAGATCGTGGCCATCGGCGGCGGCACGGGCCTGGCGACGCTCCTGCGCGGGCTCAAGGAGTACACCGGAAACCTGACCGCGATCGTCACCGTCGCTGATGACGGTGGCTCTTCCGGCGTTCTGCGCCGGGAGCTGGGGGTGCTGCCACCGGGCGACGTGCGCAACTGCATCGCTGCCCTGGCGGACGCCGAGCCCCTGGTCACCAGCCTTTTCCAGTACCGCTTCTCAGAGGGGTCCGGCCTGGCTGGCCACTCGTTCGGGAACCTGTTCATCGTGGCGATGTCGGGCGTCGTCGGCAACTTTGAGGATGCGATCCGGCAGACGAGCCGTGTGCTCGCGGTGCGTGGTCAGATCATCCCTTCAACGCTGGCGAACGTAACGCTCTGTGCGCGCACGGAGGACATGCGCACCATCGAGGGCGAGTCGCAGATCGGTCCTTCGACTACCAACGGTGACGGTCCGCCGGACCGCATAAGCGAGATCTTCCTCCTGCCGGAGAACGCGCCGGCCCACCCGGAGGCCGTGCGGGCGATCCTTGAGGCGGACATGATCCTCCTCGGGCCGGGCAGCCTGTACACCAGCGTTCTGCCAAACCTGCTGGTAGAGGGCATCCGCCGCAGCGTCATCGCCTCATCCGCGTCCAAGGCATACATCTGCAACGTCGCCACGCAGTACGGTGAGACTGATGGCTTCAACGTCGCTGCACATCTATTGAAGCTTGAGGAGAAGCTGGGCAAGAACGTCATCAGTTCGGTCCTCGTCAACGACAACCTGGCGGACGTCATTCCGAAAGCGCCGAATTCGCATCCGGTCTGGCTGGACGGTGAACTGAACAATCGGATACGATTGATCTCGGCCGACGTGGTCAGCGAGGAGAACCGCTATCATCACGACTCCACTAAGCTGGCGCAGGCCGTAATGCGCATCTACTACGACCGGGATCAGGTGGCCCCGCTAGCGAGGGAGCCGGAAGAAGACCTGGTCAGCGCACTCGATAGATAACAATGACACTCGAAGACTATCTCTCAATCGCGGCGATGCTTGTATCGATTGCACTCATCGCCATTATCCTCCTGCAGGTTAAGGGTGAGGGCGTCGGTGGATTGCAGAGCGGGTCGTTCGTCCGCACGCGCCGTGGCCTTGAGAAGAACCTCTTCCAGCTGACGATCGCCATGAGCACGCTCTGGATCATGATCTCGGCGCTCGCCGTGTACATCCGCTAACCACCGCCTTTCCGTTCCCACTGATGATGAGTTCACGGCTTCCGGGAACGTCCTCTACCCACCAGCGTCTCCGTTGGCCGTTTGTCGTCGGCGCCGTTTGCGTCGTGGCGCTTCTAGTCGTCCTGGCCTTCGCCTTCCTTGATCCGCTCGGCGGCTCAGGCAAGGAACCGCCGGTGCGCTACGTCGAAGGCGTGGTTGGGGAGAACTCAAAGGTTAACCCGCTATTCGTCTACCAGAACGAGGTCGACCGTGACATCGCCGCGCTCGTTTTCTCCGGGCTCACCAGGCTGAGCGCGGACGGCACGCCCGAACCGGCGCTGGCGGAAAGCTGGGACATCTCTTCGGACGGTAGAACCTATACGTTTCACCTGCGGACGGGCGTCACCTGGCATACCGGGATCGAGTTCACTGCGGACGACGTCGTCTTCACCTACGACATGCTCGGCGATCCGCTACTGCAGGGCGACCCGGATCAGGCACAGCTCTGGCAGTCGATTGACTGCGTCGCCGGCGACGCGCTGACGGTGACGTGTGAGCTCCCGGAGCCGTTCGCGCCGTTTCTGTCGTTCGCGAGCACGGGCATCTTGCCAAAGCACATCCTTGAGGCCGTGACCGCGCCCAACATGCTGGAGGATCCGTTCAACTTTGCACCCGTCGGCACCGGACCTTACCGGCTAACGCGGATGGACGCTGAGCACGCGCTACTCGTGGCAAACGAGGATTACTATCTGGGCGTGCCGGCGATTGAGGAGATCGAGATACGGTTCTTCCCCACAGTCTCATCGGCGGCGGCGGGCTTCGTTCGCGCCGAGATCGACGGCTTGCTTGTGGACCTTACGATCGACCCGCAGGACTTCCTCACGCTCGAAGATGTCGAGGTGACGGAGACCTACCCGTTCAGCCGCAGCGCCTACACGAGCCTCTACCTGAACAACCACGAGACGCCGCTCAACGACCGTTTCGTCCGTGAGGCTATCGCCCACGCCGTCGACGTGGAGGCGATCATCGCTGAGCTGCTTGGCGGCCGTGGCCTGGCAGCGGAAACACCGATCGCGCCGGGCACCTGGGCGCACTCGGACGTGGACGCGCCGCAACTCGATAGACAGCTGGCGCGCGATCTGTTGGACGCAGGCGGCTGGGAGCTGCTGCCTGACGAGACAGTGCGGCGGCGAAACAACGTCGAGCTTCGCTTCTCGTTGATGACGGACCAGGACCCGCTGCGCGGAGCTATCGCCGACGCGATCTCAATCTACCTGATGGAGGTGGGGATCGAAGCAGTAGTAGTGCGCGAGGCGTCGAGCAGCCTGGTGACGGACTTCCTGATTCCCCGCGAGTACCAGGCGGCGGTCTTCGGCTGGGATCCCGGCGCCGACCCGGACCCGTATCCGGCGTGGCACAGCTCGCAAGCGATTGGCGACGGACGAAACCTGGCGGCTTACACGAGCGACGAGGCGGACGCCATCATGGAGGCGGCACGCCAGACGACCGCTCTGGAGGCCCGCCGCGATCTCTACGTGCAGTTCCAGGAGCTGTTCGTGCAGGACGTTCCTAGCGTGCCCCTGTACTATCCCGTCTACAGCTACTTCGTATCGTCAAGGATCGATGGCATCGAGCCGGGTGTGCTCTTCACGCCGGCTTCACGTTTTGCGAACGTGCACGAGTGGTCGGCTTCGCTAATGCCAGACCTTGGCGGCTAGTCCGGTTCGACAGTGATCGGGATCTGGACAACGCCGCGTGCCCTTCCCGCCCCGTCGACTTCCTGATAGACCCAGATGCAGTACGGTGTCTCTTCGACAACGTCGTCCAGCAAGATGTCGATGGCAAACGGCCGCGTGAAGTCGGAGACTCCCAACCCGACCGGTGGCAGGCGGAAGTCGCGCGGCTGTGCCGGCACCTCATTCATCTGAAGCACTTTCTGCTCCTGATCGACGACTGCGACGAAGACGACCCTGCCCTCTTCGCCGATGTTGCTGCTCCAGCCGCGGACGTGCACCGGGATCGTCATCGTTTCCCCCGCCGCTGGCGCCTCGACCTGGAGTACAGCGGGCGGTGCTGGATCCGGATTGGGCGAGCAGATCTCCAGCGGTGTTGGAGACGACGTTGGCGAGAGCTCCTTCGTGGGGCTGGGACGCGGTGTGTTCGTTGCTTCGGAGGTGGAGATGATGACGACCCCACTGGCGTCTGGGCCACCGGCCCCGTCATCGCCGCCGCAGGCGAGCGAGAGGAGCACTAAGGTGCCGAAAACCGCGAAAAGCGGGACTGCTCGTGCCAACTGTGTCGTAGTCATCTCAGGCTTATAACGTATCAGGACGCTCGCCGTTCCGAAACGGGGCATGCTAGAATCGCCCGCGACGTGGCTATAGTTTTCATCGGAACCCCCGCCTTCGCCGTACCGGCGCTGCAGCGTGTGGTCGCGGCGGGATATGAGGTCTCCGCGGTCTTTACGCAGCCGGACCGGCCCGCTGGGCGCGGCCGCACGAAAACGCCGCCTGTGGTGAAGGCAGCGGCCGAAGAGCTGGGGCTGCCGGTGTACCAGCCGGCCTCGCTCAAAGAGGGCGGTGTCATCGATCAGATACGGGCGCTCGCTCCTGAGCTGATCGTCGGCGTTGCCTATGGTCAGCTGATCGTGCCGCAGGTACTGGCGATTCCGCCAAAGGGCGTCCTCAATGTGCACCCATCGCTTCTGCCACGCTGGCGTGGCGCCTCGCCGGTCGCGGCGGCGATCTCGGCCGGCGACGAGGAGACGGGCGTCACGATAATGCTGATGGACGAGGGTCTCGACTCGGGCGCGATCCTATCGCAGACCGAGCGAGCCATCTCAGACACCGATACGACAGGCTCGTTGACGGCGGCGCTGGCCGAGGAGGGCGCCGAGCTGCTGGCTCAAACGCTGCCGCGCTGGCTGGCCGGCGAGATTGACCCGCAGCCTCAGGATGAGTCTGTGGCGATGGTCTGCCGGCGGTTGCGCAAGGCGGACGGCCTGATCGATTGGACGCAGACGGCGACCGAAATCTGGCGGCAGGTGCGGGCGTACAACCCGTGGCCGGGCGCCCATTCGTCTCTCGACGGCGCGACGATGAGCTTCTGGCGTGCCTGGCCCCTTGATACGGGGTCAGGAGAACCGCCGGGCACGGTGATGGCGGCGCCGAATGATCTGCCCGCGGCGGCGGAGGGTGCGGCCTTCGCGGTGCAGACCGGGCATGGCGCGCTCGCCGTACTGGAGGCGCAGC
>CBDTZZ010000036.1:0-7573 GCA_965365035.1 uncultured bacterium
TGGCGCCCCGCCGTACGTCGTCGTCGGCAACCTGCCGTACAACATCGGCACGGCTATCCTGCGCGCGTTCCTGCGCTCGCTGACGCAACCGCGGACTCTGGTCGGCACGCTGCAGGCAGAGGTTGCCGAACGCATCGCCGCCGGACCCGGCCGCATGACCTACCTCGGCGTCGAGACACAGGTGTACGCGGAGGCCAGTGTGTTGTTCAGGGTGCCCCCGCGCGCATTCCGCCCGCCGCCGAAAGTTCACTCCGCCGTGGTGCGGCTTAAGGTCCACGCCGCGCCGGAAGTGGCGGCTGAGGACCTGGACGCCTTCCTGGAGTTCGTACACGCGGGGTTCGCGGCGCCGCGTAAGCGCTTGCGCAACTCGTTGGCGGTCGGGCTCGCAGTCAAGGCGGCCGAGGTGGACCCTCTGCTGGCGGAATGCGGGATCGATGGGGCACAGCGGCCGGCGATGCTCGGCCTCGACGCCTGGCTCGTGCTCTTCGCTGCGTACCGGCGGACGTCATGATCAGTAGCGTCGCGCCGGCGAAGATAAACTGGACGCTGGAGGTGCTCGGGCTCCGCGACGACGGCTACCACGATGTGCGAACGGTGATGCAAGCCGTTGATCTGTGCGACGAAGTGTCCGCAGGGCAGGCAGGAAGCCTAACTATAGCGCATAGCCTAGACCCTTACGCACCTGACGACGAAAACCTCGTGATGCGCGCGGCGCGGGCGCTGGCGGCGGCCTCCGAACGAGAAGCCGAGGCCACGATCAGCGTCACCAAGCGTGTGCCGGCGGCGGCGGGCCTGGGTGGCGGCAGCTCAGACGCTGCGGCGACGCTGCGTGCGCTTGACCGCCTGTGGGCGACGGAGGCGACCGACGATCGCATTCTCGGTGTCGCCGCGGGGCTTGGCTCCGACGTGCCGTTCTTCCTCCACGGGGGCACCGCCCTCGCTGAGGGGCGGGGCGAGCGGATTACACCGCTGTCGGACATCGGCGCAACGTGGCTCGTGATCCTCGTGCCGCCGCTCACGATGTCCGAGAAGACAAGGCGCATGTACGCGGCGCTGAGGCCCAGCGACTTCACCAGAGGATCGCACGCCGACGATTTCGTGGAACAGATATCGTCCGGGCGGTCTATCGCCGACGCGCCGCTCTTCAACGCCTTTGAGCGCGCAGCCTACGAGGAGTTCGACGGCCTGGCTTCGTTCCGGGACTCGCTCCTGCAGGCCGGTGCGCCTTCGGTTCACGTCTGCGGCGCCGGGCCGGCGCTCTTCGGCGTGGCCAGCGGCGAAGCTGAGGCGCGGGCGATCCGCTCTCGCGTGGCCCGCGTTCGGCGGGGGGAGAAGGTACACGTCGTTCGTACACTAAAGGCCGCGGAGTCGACGGCGGTGTGGTCTGATGGTGAGGCATCCGGATAACATGAGCGCATGACTGGCACGATAGTCGATATGCACGTGCATACGGTGCGCGGTGCAGCCGACTCTTCCCTCAAGCCTGAGCAGTTGAGCGAAGTGGCGAAGGAGATTGGCCTCACCGGCGTCAACATCACGGAGCACGACCGCATGTGGGACGAGCATCTGCTAAAAGAGTTCCGCGAGGAGAGCGGCCTCTTCGTGAATCGCGGCATGGAGGTCTCGACGGATATGGGCCACATCCTCGCTGTTGGGCTCACGGCGTACGTGCCAGGCATTCGCAAGGCCAAGGAGCTGAGAGCGGTGCTGGATGACCTCGGCGGTTTTATGATCGTCGCCCACCCGTTCCGTCACTTCTTCGACCCGGTCCACTTCCGGCGCGAGGGCCGGCCGCCGTTCGACATGACGCCCGAGGAAGCGGCCGAGCGGATGTCGATCTTCGGTCTGGTTGACGACATCGAGGTGGCGAACGGCGGCACGCACGCGAAGGAGAACCAGTTCGCGCTCAAGGTCGCCCGTGTGCTCGGCAAACAGGGCGTTGGCGCCAGCGACTGCCATTCGACACAGGGCGTTGGCTACTTCGTCACGGTGTTCGAAGAAGAGCTGCGCGATGGGGCGCACATGCTGGAGCTGCTGCACGCGGGCCGCTACTACGCCGGCCAGGGGCTGCCGGAGGGCGAGCTGCGGGCGTACGAGCTCGAAGAAGAAGTATCCACAACCGGCTGACAGGTTCCTCCCTACTTCGGGCAGTCCCGATGCTATGATTGCGCCACCGTGGCCCTCGAATACGTAGCCTTCGACCTCGAGACGACCGGACTCGACATAAAAGAGGACTCGATCATCGAGATCGGCGCCGTGCGGTTCACTCGCGACGAGGTGCTAGATACGTTCGAGACACTCGTGCGGCCGCAGCGCGAGGTGCCAGAGGTTGTCCAGCAGCTGACGGGCATTCGCGAGGAGGAGCTGCGGACTGCGCCGCCACTGGAGGCCGTCGCCGGTGGCTTCGAGCGCTTCATCGAGGGCAGCATCCTCGTCGGGCAGAACATCGTCCGCTTCGACGCCCCGATTCTCGACCGCGAGGGCATCCGTCGTCCGGAGCGCCTCTATGACACCGCGGATCTCTCGTACATCCTGATGCCTTCGCTCGGCGCGTGGAGCCTGGCTAAGCTGGCGGAGCGATTTGGCATCGTGTTCGACACGCAGCACCGGGCGCTGGCCGACGCAGACGCCACGCGCAGCGTTTTCCTGGGTCTTAGCGAGCTGGCGATAGAGCTTCCGAACGACGTGCTGGGGCAGATCGCCCAGTGGATGACGCCGACGGCGTTCCCCTGGAGCGGCTTCTTCCGCGACGCCTTCGACCGGGCGGCGTCGCTGCCACCGGTGAAGCGTCCGGTCCTGCGCCCACCCGAGAACGCCGACCTGCGGCCGCTCAAGCCAAGCGTAGAGCCGGCACCAGTCGATCCGCAGACGGCGCTGGCAATTCTGGGATCAGCGGCGCAGCGACCTGACCTTTTCCCCCGGTACGAACGACGCCCCCAGCAAGAGGCGATGACGGAGGCCGTGGCCGCGGCGTTCAACGACGGCACGCAGCTGATGGTCGAGGCCGGCACCGGCGTGGGCAAGAGCCTGGCGTACCTGATTCCGGCGGCCTGCCACTCTCTGGCGAACCAGGGGCGCGTAGTTGTCTCTACTTCTACGATCAACCTCCAGGAGCAGCTCACGAAGAAGGACTTGCCGGCTGTGAAGGCGCTCTCGCCGGACTCCGGCCTGCGCTCCTGCCAGCTGAAGGGGCGGCGTAACTACCTTTGCCTCAAGCGGTTCAACGCGCTGCGGACGTCGGCGTCGCTATCCGATGATGAAGCCTACCTGGCGGCGAAGATCCTCGTCTGGCTTGGGGAAACTGACACTGGCGATCGCGGGGAGCTGCGGATCTCTCCGCAAGAGGACGCTCTCTGGTCGCGGTTGAGCGCCGACGGCGCGTCCTGCACGTCCGACAACAGCCCGTTTGTGGTTGATGGTACGTGCTTCCTGCTGCGCGCGCGCAAGGAGGCAGAGGCGTCGCACATCGTCGTCGTCAACCACGCGCTGCTGCTCGCCGACATTGGCACCGGCGGCCGGGTGATCCCGCCTTACGAGCACGTGGTCATCGACGAAGCGCACAACCTGGAGGCCGAGGCGACGCGTCAGTTCGGCTTCACCTGCCGCGAGCGCGAGCTGCACCAACTCTTTGACGCCAGCGAGGGGATCGTCTCAGCGCTCGGCAAGGCACTGCGCGCGGCGCCCCTGGTGCTTGAGGCAGGGCGCGAGATGGAGGAGCAGGCGACGGCCCTGCGAGAGGCGTCGAAGAGCGCTCGGCCGCGTGTCCAGCAGCTCTCCGACATACTGAAGGCGTTCCTGGCGCAGCAGGCCGCGCCCAACTCCGATCGTGACTCCAGGCTGCACGTCACCAAGGCGACTCGTGTGCAGCCGGACTGGTCGGACGTTGAGATCGCCTGGGAGAACTGCCGTCTCGTCCTCAGCGACGTTGCGGCTCATCTCGGCCGGCTGCACGAATCGCTGATCAGCGCCGAAGAGCTGGGTATGCTGAACCAGGAGATCATCGTCGCCACCGTCGGGCAGTCGCTCGATACTGCCAACGGCTTCGTGAGCGGCCTGGCGGCGGCGCTGGCGGAGGACGATCCGGGCCGCGTTGTTTGGCTCGAGATCGATCGCGGCGATGGCGGGATAATCGTCTCGTGGGTGCCGCTTGAGGTCGACGGCCTCTTGCAGAGCGGCCTTTACGAAGACCGCCGCTCCGTCGTGCTGACCGGGGCGACGCTGCGCACGCAAGACAGCTTCTCGTACCTGCAACGCCGCGTCGGCCTGCAGGAATGCGAGACGCTGTCGCTGGGTTCGCCGTTCGACTTCGAGAAAGCGGCGCTCGTCCTGATCCCGCGTGACATGCCGGATCCCGGCTCGCCAGATTACGTTGACGCCCTCGCCCACGCCGTCATCGGCCTGGCGCGCGCCTCACAGGGGCGCGCGCTGGTGCTCTTCACTTCGCACGCCACCCTGCGCGCATCCTACCGGCTGGTCGCCGACGCGCTGAAGCGTGACGGGATCGAGGCGCTGGGGCAGGGGATCGACGGCTCGCCGCGTCAGCTCGTCCGCGCGCTCCGGGGCAACACCAAGACGGTTGTGCTGGGAACGTCGAGCTTCTGGGAGGGCGTCGACATACCGGGCGATGCGCTCTCGTTGCTGGTGATGGCGCGCCTGCCGTTCGCCGTGCCAACGGATCCGGTCTTCGCGGCGCGCTCGGAGGCCTACGAAGACCCGTTCAACGAGTACGCGTTGCCGCAGGCGGTGATCCGCTTCAAGCAGGGCTTCGGCCGTCTGATCCGCACGAAGGCCGACCGCGGCGTGCTCGTGGTGCTGGATCCCCGCATCGTGACGAAGCAGTACGGCCCCGAGTTCCTACGATCGCTGCCGGGCTGCACCGTGCGGCAAGCAGCGATGCGAGAGATGCCGGGCCATGTTGAGCAGTGGCTGGCTCGCGCCACGGCGCTTTGAGCCCTCAGCCCCGGCCCCTCTTCCCCGCCGGGAGAGGGGAGATTGGTTTACTCGCAGGTTCGCGAGTTGTCCTCCGCCCTGTCGCTCCGGACGACGTTGTGTCGATCGAGGAGTGGTGGCCGGAGGCTGCGGCGGCAGCGCGCGGCGTTCGGGAGCCGGTCCCCCTCGATGGACTGCATCGGATGATCGACGAAGTCGGCGCGGGAACGCTCGTCATCGCCAGGGCAGAGGACTCGGCGCCGATCGGGCTTCTCGTCTACCGACTGGCGGCCGATGGTTGGTTGGAGTTTCGGTTCCTCGCCATGGCGCAGGGGTTGCGCGGCTGGGGCTATGGCTCCGAGGCGGTGAGGTTGATCGAAGCGTCGGGCATAGCCCGGCGATACGGGGCGCGCGTTAGCGACGGAAACGGGCTCGGCCTCTATTTCTGGCTACGGATGGGCTATCGTGCGGCGGACGCGGGTCAGTTGCCGCACCTGGATGACGAGCCCGAAGATGGGATCACGATGGTTCGAGATCAAAAGGAGTAGGCGCGTGGACGACGTTCTGAAGTACTGTGACGAGCACCACGACGAAGCAGTGGCGAAGCTCGTCGAGCTGTGCAGCTTTGAGACGGTGAGCGCGCAGGGCCGGGCGATCAAGGAAACGGCGGACTGGGTCGCGGGTGAGCTGCGCGATCTCGGCTTCGACGTGCAGATCCTGCCGAAGCCAGAAGGCCCGCCGGCGCAGCCGGTCGTCTACGCGGAGGCGAAAGGCACGTCCGCGAAAACCGTACTCTTCTACGACCACTACGACGTGCAGCCCGAGGAGCCGCTCGATCTCTGGCGGACGCCGCCGTTTGAGCCGGTGGAGAAGGACGGCAAGCTGTACGGCCGCGGCACGTTCGACAACAAGGGCAACATCGCGGCGCGCTTCGCAGCGATTCGGGCCTGGCGGGAAACTCGCGGCGAATTGCCGTGCGGGGTTAAGTTCTGCATCGAGGGCGACGAGGAGATCGGCTCGCCGTTCATGGAAGAGTTCGTCGAGCGGCATAGGGAACTCCTGGCCGCGGACGCCTGCATCTGGGAGGGTGGCGGCGTTACGTGGGAGGGCCTGCCGATGGTCACGCTGGGCGTAAAGGGCCTGCTCTACGTGCAGCTGGAGTGTCAGGCGATCACGCACGACGCCCATTCGTCGTACGGCACGGTCCTACCGAACGCTGCCTGGCGTCTCGTCTGGGCGCTCTCGACGATCAAGGGACAGGACGAGCGCGTTATGATCGACGGCTTCTACGACGACGTCCGCCCGGCGACGGCGGACGAGCGCGCGGCGGTGGAGAAGCTGCCGGACGATTCCGCCGAGACGCTGAAGTTGTACGGAATCGAGCGTTCGACGACCGGCGTCAATGGCTTCGAGTACAACCTCCGGCACCTGTTCGAGCCGACAGCCACGATCGATGGCCTGTCTTCGGGCTATGAAGGTGAGGGCCCGAAGACGGTGCTGCCGGCGAAGGCGATGGCGAAGCTGGACTTCCGCCTCGTCAACGACCAGGATCCGAGCGACATCGAGCGCAAGCTGCGCGCGCACCTGGACAAACACGGCTTCGAGGACATCACGATCACGACGCACGGTGGCGAGCACCCGGCGCGAACACCAGTGACTGACCCGCTGGTGGCGACGATGATGGAGGCCTGCCGCGAGGTGTATGGCCAGGAGCCGGTGATTCTGCCGACGATGGCTGGCACGGGGCCGCTGTATCCGTTCGTGGGGACGCTCGGCCTACCGAACGTCGACATTGGCATCGGCTACCCCGACGCTGCGATCCACGCCCCGAACGAGAATATCCGCCTGGAGGACTTCCGCGCCGGCACGAAGGCGATAGCGGCGTTCCTGGGCAAGTTCGGGAGTTAGTGCGCTTCGCCGATGGCCGGCTCTTCGCTCGCCTTGCCCAGGCAGACGTTGCAGGCGAACTCCAGCGATAGGTACTGGTCGTTGATCCAGACGTTGCCGCAGTCGTCGCCGTCCTGATCCTGGCGCGTGCGCAGGTGGAACGGCTCCTGGCAGTTGTCGCAGGTGGCAGCGCGGTCCGGCGTGATGGCTTCGTCGCAGACGCGGCAAGGAGTTGTCTCGGTCATTCGTTGTTCCGGGAAAGGCCGTCGCGGACGAGGCGCTCTTCGTCGGCACGCGTCCTCACCTCTCCATCCAGCTTAGCAGCGCGCAGGCGGGCCAGCACCTCACCGACAGCCTTCCCCGGGGGGACGCCGAGTGCCGGCAGGTCGTCGCCGCGGAGGAGCGGACGGACGCTTCGATACGTCGTCATGTAGGCGCGCGCCTGATCTCGCATGGCACCGGACCCAACCGCGGCCAGCGCCCAGACTGCGGCTGCCGGCTGAGACTCGAAGAGCGAGACCGTTTCGCTGGGAGTCGCCCCAGGCCGCGGCGCGTGCCCGCGCAGCTCCTGAAGGGCGCGTGTGGCGTCAGCCTGGCGTCGGGTGAGCGCCAGGCGCGAGATGACGGGCTCGGTCGCCGGCCGGGCGACATGCCATGTGACGAGCGGCCAGTAGGCAGCGGGGACGGCGCGAGGCGCGATCCCTCGCAGGCCTCCGAAGGCGGTCGCCAGCTCGCTATCGAAGCGAAGCGACGGATG
>CBDTZZ010000037.1:0-7518 GCA_965365035.1 uncultured bacterium
GGCGGCGGGTACAGCCTCGCCGGCGTTGTCCAGCGCCTCGTCGATTCGGGCCAGGAACGGCTCGTCTGCCGCCTCACGCTCGATGGCGCGGCGCACATCGAGGCATAGGATGTTGTCCGGCCCCTCCCACAAGGTGTTGATCTGTGCGTCGCGCAGGATGCGTGCGACGGGCCACGTCTCGATGTAGCCATTGCCGCCGTGCACTTCAATGGCGTCGCTCGCTGCCGTGATGCCCAGACGCGCGGCCTTTAGCTTGGCCAACGGCGGCACGATGCGCTGTCGCTCCAGATGCCGCTCGGCCCGCTGCTGATTCGGGTAACCGTAACCTTCGAACAAGAGCCCCTGCACCGCCTCCACGTCGACGATCATCTCCGCTAGCTTCCGTTTCATCAGCGGATGATCGATCAACGGCGTCTTCCAGGAGTTTCGAGCCATTGCGTAGCACAGCGACTCGACGAGCGCCCGACGAGCGCAGCCGAGGCCCATCAGTCCAACGCCAAGCCTGGCAACGTTGGTCATCGCCATCAAGCGGGCCATGCCCTTGCCATCGCTGGGGCTGCCGTCGCCGTCGGACGGCGGGCCGGAGAGCATGAATGCTTCTGCGTCGACGAACTCGACTTCCCCCGAGGCGACAGCGTGTGTTCCGAGCTTGTCCTTGAGCTGGCGGATGCGCATCGTGTTGCGGCTACCGTCCCGGCGGTGCTTGAGGACGAGGAACGGCGTGTTGCCCTTGACCCCATCGGGAGCACCGTCAGGCTTGGCGAGCACGACGAACGCCTCCCCGTCGAGGTTGGACGAGAACCACTTGAAGCCGTTCAGTAGCCAAGAGTCTCCGTTCGGCGTGGCCGTCGTTTCGAGACCGCCAAGATCTGAGCCACCGGTTCGCTCCGTGAAGAACTGACCGGTTCCGCCGATCCACTCGCCGGATTTGATCCGCGACAGAACGAACTGCTGCACGTCCGGCGGGGCGAACTGCGCGACCTGGCTCTCCACCATTCCGGCGTCGGCGCCCATGGCGCAGGACATGCCAATCTCGGCCTGGTTAAGTAGATAGCCGTTAGCCAACATCAGCGGGCCCGTGTTGACGCCCGCCGCCTCGGCCTCCTGGCGAAACTTCGGGCCCATGAAGCCGCGCTCGGTCAGGTCCCGCTTCGTCGCCTTCGCGGAGGGAGCGATCGTGACCTCGCTAACGTCGTGTCCCCAGCGGTCGTATTTCACTAGCTTTGGCGGGTTCTTGTCCGTGATCTCCGCCCGCTCAGCGACCGGTCCACCCATAAGCTCGCCCAGGTCCTGCAAGCGAGGCTCGGCCCACGCGAAGTCGTCCTCTGACAAGTAGTAGCGCATGGAGCGCTGGAGCGTCGGATCCGCATCGAACCAGTTGAGTCCGATCGCGCCGAAGAAGCGCTCAGTCCGATAGCGGTCGCTCTTCTCAGGCGTGTTGAACGGCAGAGAATCGACGCTCTCCTTGCCGTACTTCGCGGAAGCCCGCTTTCGTTCTGCTTCTGTCGTCATTAGACCTCTCCCGCGGGGTGAAATTCCCCTTCGCGTTGGCTTCACTATGGTACACCTTGCAACGCCGCTCGCAGCGTATAATAGCTACGAAATGACCCTTCTCGTCGCAACGGTACAAGCCTATGGCCACAGTCAACGCTAACGGTATCGACCTCTACTACGAGGTGCACGGCAGCGGCGAGCCGGCCGTGCTCATCCAGGGTCTTGGCGCCAACATCACCGGCTGGGACCGTCAGCTGGAGCCACTTTCCAAGCAGTACAAGCTGATCGCCTTCGACAACCGCGGCGCCGGACGTAGCGAAAAGCCGGACGACGCGTACAGCATCCACCAGATGGCGGACGACACCGCCGCGCTGATGGACGAGCTGGGCATCAAGACCGCACACGTCTTCGGCATGTCGATGGGCGGCATGGTGGCTCAGGACATGTACCACCGCCACCGGGCTCGCGTGCAGTCGTTGATCCTGGCCGGAACGATGGCCGGCGGGCCGATGGCCACCTTCCCCGATATGAACGTCTTCCAGCAGTTCGTCAGCAACGGCGCCACCTCCATGGAGGAAGCTATTGCCGAGGGCCTCAAGCTCTTCTACAGCGAGGAGTTTCTGGCGAAGAACAAGGACTGGCTCATCAAGCGCTCGCTCAAGAACATGAGCCTGATGGCGCCACCACACGCGCTGCAGAAGCAGGTGATGGCCGTCATGGGGTTCAACGCCTACGGGCTCCTGAGCGGAATCAAGGTACCAACGCTAGTGATGGGCGCGACGGACGACCAGATCGTCCCCTTCGCCAATCAACAGCTGATCGCCGCGCGCGTCCCCGAAGCACGCTTCGTCCCGTTCGAGGGCGCCGGCCACGGCTTCCTGACGGAGCGCGCCGTCGCCGTCAATCACGCCGTGCTGGACTTCTGGGGCGAGCACGAAACGCACTCCGCAACGGCCAAGTAGCGTCAGATGAGCATCGAAGTCCGGCCTGCCACGGTCACGGACGAGGCAGCCTTCCTCGACCTCCTGGAACAGCTCTTCGACGCCCCGGGCGCACCGGCCCCAGGCTACACACGACAGCGCGGCAGCAACGGCTTCCGCTGGGCGATCGAGGGCGCGCACTCGGACGTCCTCCTGGCGTTGGACGGCCGCTCGCTCGTCGGCCTGGCGTCCGTCTATCGCGACATCGAGTCGATCCGCTACGGCCGGCGGACCTGGCTGCAGGACCTTGTTGTCGACCGCGCAGCGCGCAGCGGCGGCGTGGGCAAAGCGCTCCTCGCCGCGGCGGCGGATTGGGCACGGGATCAGGGTTGCACGCACCTGGCGCTCAGCTCCGGCGGGGGCCGTACGGAAGCACACCGCTTCTACGAGCGCGAGGGCATGGATCAGGCGATGTATTACGAGCTCTGGCTCGGCGACTAGCGCACGCCTGGTCTGGGCGTCCTCCTTGACCCGCACGCCGCGCGCTACCTAGAATTGGAGGGCGCGCACGCGAGAGGCGCGCTCTTTCATCTCCGTTACGTAAAGGCGAACGCAATGTATGTCATCGGTCTTACGGGAGGCATCGGCAGCGGCAAGTCCACCGTCGCTGAAGTGCTCGAAGCCCAGGGCGCCGCGGTGCTCAGCGCGGACATCATCGGCCACGAAGTCTACAACCCCGGTCGCCCGGCCTGGCAGGAGATCGTCAACGAGTTCGGGCAAGATGTCGTCGCCGACGACGGCAAGATCGACCGCAAGAAGCTGGGCGCCGTCGTCTTCTCGGACCCGAAGCACCTGGCTGCGCTGAACTCGATCGTCCACCCGCGCATGAAAGGCATGATGCGAGAACGCCTGGCGGCGCTGGCAAAAGACGGCGCCGCGATCACTGTGCTGGAGGCGGCGCTGCTCTTCGAGGCGAAGTGGGACGACCTGGCGGATGAAGTCTGGGTGACCGCCGTGGCGCCCGCGATCGCCGCCAAGCGCACTTCGGAGCGCGGCGGCCTCTCCGAGGAGCAGGTGCTGGAGCGCATCAAGAGCCAGATGTCGAACGAGGAGCGCACACAGAACGCGCACCTGGTCATCGATACGGGGGGTGACCTCGAGGGCACGAAACAGCAGGCTCTGGACGCCTGGGCGAAGCTCACAGCGAGGCTGGACGCCAACCGCGCGGACGCCTAAGAAGGAAGCGCTTCCGCCTGTTCGAACGCTATCCTAATGTATGCTAGAACAAGAGTGACTCTCTGAGGGAATAGCAATGACGACCGAATCAACTCACCGCCAGTACGCCATCGAGGAGTACATCGTCACGTCAGAGCCGTACTACGAGCCTCTGAACGACGAAGTAGCGCTTTTCGAGGCAGCCTATGCGGAGAAGATCCCGGTGCTCCTCAAGGGCCCGACCGGCTGCGGCAAGACCCGATTCGTCGAGTACATGGCCTACAAGCTCGGCCGCCCCGTGACCGTGACGCGCAACTCCGCCGACGGCTCGAAGAACGGCGAGGAGTCCGGCATGCCGCTGGTCACGGTGGCCTGCCACGAAGACCTCACCGCCTCCGACCTCGTCGGCCGTTACCTGCTGGAGGGTGACTCCACGCGCTGGATGGACGGCCCGCTGACTCGCGCCGCGAAGGTCGGGGCGATCTGCTATCTCGACGAGATCGTCGAGGCGCGCAAAGACACGACGGTGCTCATCCACCCCCTCACCGACCACCGCCGCCTGCTGCCCATCGAAAAGCTCGGTCAGATCGTCGAGGCGCGCGACGGCTTCATCCTCGTCATCTCCTACAACCCCGGCTACCAGAGCGCGCTCAAAGACCTCAAGCACAGCACGCGCCAGCGCTTCATGGCGATCGAGTTCGGATATCCACCCCGCGACCTGGAGGCGAAGATCATCGCCAAAGAAGCGGCCTGCTCCGAGGCCATCGGACTCGAGCTGGCGAAGCTGGGCGAGAAGGTCCGCCACCTCAAGGAGCACGGCCTGGCGGAGGGCGTCAGCACGCGCCTCCTGATCTACGCCGGCAAGCTGATCCACGAAGGCATCAGCCCCCGCCGCGCCTGTCAGGTGGCCGTGACCTGGGCGCTGACGGACGACGTCGACGTCCAGCGCAGCATCGAAGAGGTAGTCTCTTCGATCTTCGAATAGCGGACGCCGTGGCAGTCCCAACACCCAACATCGGCGGATCACTCCCCTCACCTCGCGAGGTCGGCTTCAATGGCTAATCCACGCAAACGCATCTACTCCTCGTACGAGAAGAAGCTGACGCCCTTCTCGACGAGCCTCGTTGCGGAGTTCCGCCGCGCCGCCGACGAGATCGGCGATCTGATGAGCGACGACGAGCTGCGCGCGTGGGCCGAGCAGGGACTGGACCTGGCGCGCCAGTCGTGGCGTTCGTGGGAAGCGGCAGGCGAGTACTATCGCGTGACGCCGCAGGTGCTGCCGCTCCTGGGCAGCGTCGGCTTTAAGCGTTGGGCGAAGCACGGCCTCGATCTCGCGGAGCTATCGTCCGCGCTGGCCGCGTCCTTCTTTCGCGCCTCGCCGGCCACTCTGCCAGCGATCACGCCAGCGCGCATCGGCGACTGGGTGGGCCTCGGCCGCTTGCTCTACAAAGGCACCTGGCGTTCGGCCTCGCTGGCCGTGCAGTTCTTCGACGGCAGCCCGACGCTCTTCGCCAAGCTCAGCGCCGAAGAGGCCCACATCCTTGTCCGCTTCGTCGACGCCCTCTGCGACCGCTCCTACGACCTTGCTTCCCACTGCCTGACGATCGCCGCTCAAGCGCTTGAGCCACTCGAAGGCGATGATCGCTCGGCGTTCCTGACTTTCGCCGAATCACTCGCCTCCACAGGCTGGGCCGACGCCCGCTCCTACCTGGAGAAGGGACCGGCGCTACTGGCCAACATCCAGGCGATGCAGCGCGGACGGTTCCTCAACCTGGCGCGCGAACTGGCCCGCCGCGAGGGCCGCCAGGCCTTCGCCTTCTTCGCCGAGGCCTCACGGGCGCTGGCGCAGGTCGACCAGGAGTCCCACGGGCTGTTGCTCTCGCTGGCCGAAGAGCTCGTGGAGCGCTCACCGCTGGCAGCGATGGAGTTCCTGAAGACGGCGCCGATGGCGCTCGAACGCATCCCCATCGAGACGATCGCCGAATGGCACGCCGAAGGCAGCGCCCTGCTCGACCAGAGCGCCGACGGCGGCGAGGCCTACTTCCGCATGGAGTCCAGCCGCGGCGAGGACATGCTGGAAGCGCTCTCGTCGAGGGTCGAGCTGAGCCGTGTTTCCGACATCCTGCGCATGTACAGCAAGGCGCTCACCGGCGCCGAAGTCGCGGTTCATTCGTCGGAGGCGCTGGCCGAAAAGGGGATTGGCTGGGTGGAGGGCGACGCCCCGTCCACCGAAGGCAGCGCGATCTTCCTGCCGCCCCACGTCGAGGAGTTCCAGGACAAGGCCAACAACTTCGGTGTGTACAAGGTCTACTGCACGCACCAGGCCGGCCACCTTGAGTTCGGCACCTTCGAATTCGAGTTCGAGCGTGACGGCGCGATCTTCCCGACTGAGCGCATCAAGGCGGAGGCGGAACGGCGGCCGCCGGAACCAACGCCGCCTCCCGATAACGACGACGATGTGGATGACGCTGGCGAGGTGACGCCACCGCCCGGCCCGCTCACCGATATGGAGCGCTTCTTCGATATCTTCGCCGACCGTAAGCTGGCTTCCGATCTCTTCGCTATCGTCGAGGACGCGCGAATCGATGTCCTCATCAACCGCGAGTACGGCGGCATCCGCCGTCCCTACGGCGACCGCCAGGCACGCGAGCTGGACAAGCGCCCTGAGGCGACCCAGCTGCCCGTGCGCCAGGCGTTCGTCGAAAACCTCGTGCGCGCCAGCCTGGGCGGGCTAGACCGCATCGTGTGGCCGCAGCAGCTGATGGACATGATGATCGAAGCGATCGGCGTGCTGGAGACGCTGCAGCAGCCCCAGGCGCTGGTCGAGGACTCCGCCGAGGCGACGCTGCGCCTCTACCGGCTCGCCGAAAACATCGCCAACGTCATGCCGGAGATGCTCGAAGACTGGGGTGAGATGAGCGAAGGGGACCTGAACGTCTCTCCGATGTCGGCCGACTCGCTGGGCGACGACGCGCAGTCCGACATGCCCCAGGGCGAGCCGGTTCCTTACGAGAGCCCGCAACCGGTGGACTTCCGCGGCGAGTTCAAGCCGGAGACCGTGCAGATGCTGATGAAGCTGCGCCAGGAGCGGCAAGAGAAGGGACAGGCCTCGCCAATCTCACCGGAGCAGCTCAAGCAGATGCTGGAGAAGAGCGTCGAGATCACGATCGGCGATATGGCCCAGGCCGACCTCACGCAATCGTCGGAGCTGTTCCTGACCAACCTCATCAAGGAGCTCAACCAGCAGCAGGATCAGCGGCCCGGCAAAGAGCAGCCGCTGCCGACAGAGGACGGCCAGCCGGTCACCGGCATGAGCACCGCCGACGAGGACGAGCAAGAGCTACCTGTCGAGCCCAAGTTCTTCTTCTACGACGAGTGGGACTTCCGCGCCGGCGACTACCGGCCGCGCTGGTGCCGCATCGTGGAGTATCCCGTGGCGGAAGGCCAGACCGCGTACTACGAACAGACACTGGCCCGGTACTCGTCTCTCGTCGCGCAGACGCAGCGCCAGTTCGAGCTGCTGCGCCCGGAGATGTACCGCAAGATGAAGCGCCTGCTGGACGGCGAAGATCTAGACTTCGACGCCGTCACCGAGTTCGCTGTCGAACGCCGGGCGCGCGTCACGCCCAACCCCAAGATCTACTGGCGCCGCAACAAGATCGAGCGCGACGTCAGCGTGGCCTTCCTGCTGGATATGAGCGCCTCGACCGACGAGGAGATCGCCAAGCACGAGCGACGCTACCAGCAGGACGACTTCGACGACGACCCGCGCCGCTACTTCTCCTGGTGGATGGCGCGGCGGGCTCAGGAGCTGCTGACGCCGCCGAAGCGCATCATCGACGTCGAGAAAGAGAGCATCGTCCTCCTCATCAAGGCGCTGGAGGCGATC
>CBDTZZ010000038.1:0-7396 GCA_965365035.1 uncultured bacterium
GATGCGCGCCGGCTGGTTCAACGGCGGTCGCGGGGAGGCTGAGTTCCTCGACGGCGAACTCTACGCGATCATCCGCAGCGACCTGGACAGCTAGGGCGCGCTCAATCCGCGACGATCTCCGTGAAGGCGGAGACGACGCGGTGAGGCCGGTCAGGGTGGCCGTCGAGGCCGGCGTTGCGCCCATCGACCCAGATGCCGTGGAGGCCGAGCTGCATGGGGGCAAGGACGTCGAACTGAAGGTTGTCGCCGATGGCCCAGGTATCTTCGGGAGCAGCATCGAGCGCTGAGAGGAGCGTGTCGTAGACGAGACGATCCGGCTTCCCAGCTCCCAGCTCGCCTTCGATGACGATGTGGTCAAAGTAGCGCGCGAGATCGAAGCGCTCGATCTTGGCGCGCTGCGGAGCCCTGGCACCGTTCGTCATCATGCCCAGGCGCACTCCTGCCGCCCGCAGACGTGCGAGCGCGTCCGTAGCGCCGGGGAAGAGCGCTGACATTTCGGCTCGCAGGTCTCGGTAGGTCTCGGCGATTTCGTGGGCGAGATCCATGTCGTCGATATCGAGCTTCGCGAAGACGTACTCCAGGAGCGCCCGTGTGTTGGCGCGCAGGTCGAGACGGCCGCTGCGATGGCGCTTCGGGTCCGACCAGAACCACGAGTTCCGCTCGTCGATCTCGGCACGAAGACGGCGCGTATCAACGCCGGGAAGCCGCGACTCAGCGAGCGCACAAGCGTCCGCCCAACAGACGTCGACGTTGCTTGTGTCGTCGAGGAGCGTATCGTCGAGGTCGATGAGGATGGCGCGGGGGAGAGTGGTCATGTCTCCGATTCTAACGAAGGCGCAGGGCATAGCGCAGCACTATACTGGCAGCGGCCAGTTCGACAAGGAGAAGAATAGTGGGGAACAGATTCAAGGTAGGTGACCTCGAAGTGCTGGCGGTGAGCGACGGCCTCGGGTTCTCGCCGGCGACCACGTATTTTCGCGGCACGACCGACGAACAGTGGGAGAAGCACAAGCGCTGGCTGAACCACGCCGGCCAGGTGGAGTTTCCGTTCGGCTGCTTCCTCGTCGACTCTGGTGGGCAGAAGGTCCTCATCGACACCGGCCTGGGCCCGGCGAACATGTTCGGTTTCACCGGCGGCGCTCTGCTGGGCGAGCTGGCGGCAGGCGGCGTTAGGCCGGAGGACATCGACGTGGTGTTTCTGACGCACTTGCACATCGACCATTGCGGGAACGTGGCGCACGACGACGGCGACAAGATGAAGGCCGTGTTCCCGAACGCGACCTACCGCTGGACGGCGGGAGAGGACGAGTTCTGGCAGGATCCGGATCCGCGAGCGGCTACGCCGGGATTCGACTGGAAGAAGATGATGGCCGCGGTGTCCGACAGACTGGTGATCGCGAACGACGGGGATGTGATCGCGCCGGGGATCAACGTCATCGGCACGCCGGGGCACACACCGGGACACGCCGGCGTCATCCTCTCCTCACAGGGGAAGCGTGCGTTCATCCTGGGCGACGCGATCTCGTGCCCCGTGCAGCTGGAGGAGACCGAGTGGTCCGGGATGGGCGACATGGACCGCGGCCTGGCGCGGCGGTCGCAGGAGGCGGCGCTGGTGGAGATCGAATCGGACGGGGCGCTGATGACGGCGTCGCACTTTCCCGGCCTGACGCTGGGGCGCGTGCTGCAGGGCGAGGGCAAGCGTTACTGGGAGGCGGTCTAGGCTCCGAGACATACAGACCGCAGTGCGCAGCGTCCACAATCCGGTGACGCGTGCACCTTGACACCTTCGCCGCCCGTTTCTACGCTGGCCTCGCCGCTCAATGCCTGACTTACCTGCGACTCTGCGCTCAATCGCCGACGCCCGGCGAGACGATCCACTGCGGCCGGTTACGGTCGTTGCGCCTTCGCACGCCGCCGCCCTGCAGATGCGCCGCCGCCTCGCCGAGCTGACACCGTTCGCCGCCGTCCGCTTCGAGACGTTTCCGCGCCTGTCTGAGCTGCTTGGTGCCGGACACCTCGCCGCGGCCGGACGCAAGCCGCTCGCTCGCCCGATCGGCGACTATCTCGCCGGTCAGGTGGCGGGCGAGTCGCAAGGCACGCTGGCGGCGGTCAGCGACCTCGCGGGTTACGCGCGTGTTCTGCGGCAGCTGTTTCGTCGGCTGCGCCGCGCCGGAATTACCTCTTCGAGCGCCATCAGCGGCGCTTTCCCGGAGCACGCGAGGGAGATCTTCCGGCTGTACGACCGTTATCGTGAGGCGTCGGCGGGCTTCTACGATGAGGAGGACTTGCTCGATGCAGCCGCCGAAGCGGTCGAAGAAGGTCGCGCGGGGGCGCTGAGCGACATCGGGGCAATCTACGTCGCGCCGCCGGGCGCCCTGACCGCCGCCGGCACGCGCCTTCTGGAGGCTCTCCGTGCGGCCGCGCCCGGCTTTGAGGAGATCGAAGAGGGGCCCGGTCAGCCGAACTCGCAGCGATTCGTGCTGGCGCCGGACCCGGCGAGCGAGGCGCGCTGCGTCGTCCGAGAGGTGATCGGAGCGCTGGGCGAAGGCGTGCCGCTACACGAGATCGGCGTCTTCCACGGCGCGAGCGCATCCTACGGTAGGTTGCTGCGCGAGGCGTTCGCCGACTCCGGCGTGCCGGTGGCACCGATGCCCGGCCTGCCGCTGATCGAAACGCGCGCCGGCCGCGGTGTGCTGGCGCTGGCCGCACTGCCGGAACGCGACTTCTCCCGCGCCGCTGCGATGGAGTTCTTGTCGATCGCGCCGCTGAAGGAGTACATCCCGGCAGGGGACGGCAACGAGCGCCTGATGACGAACGCCTGGGACAGGCTGTCGCGGGAGGCCGGCATCACACGGGGCAAGGACGCCTGGGACCGGCGGCTCGCCAGCCTCATCAGCGACGCGGAGGCCCAGCTACAGTCCCCGGGGGTCGCCGAGAACGAAGCTTGGGGCCGTGCGATCACGTACCAGCGTGACAAGGCCGAGCGTCTGAGGGCGGTGATGGGCCGCCTGCTCGCCCGCCTTGAGCCGTTGCGAAGCGACCAGGCCGCGGAGTCGTTCATCGAAGCGTTCAAGTCGATCGTCGCCGATTACTTCGACCCGGACGACGAGGCACTCGTGAGCGTGATCGATGAGGTAGACCAGCTGGGCACCGTGGGCGCAGTCGGTGGCGAGTTCAGCCTCGACAACTTCACCGACGCGTTGCGGGCAAACCTTGAGCTGGCCTTCACGCGCGAACGCGGATTGGGAGACGGCGTCGTCATCGCCGAGTACCGCGTCGCGGGCGGGCTGGAGTTCCAGCGGGTGATCCTGTGCGGCGCGTTCGAGGGTGCGCTGCCAGCCGGTCCCGGCGGCGACGCAATCCTCGACGACCGCGTCTGGCAGAGCCTGAAGAACGACCATCCGTTCATCGAAGACGCGACGACGCGCATCAAGCGCGCCCGCGAATCAGCAGAGCGGGCGATCGGGGCGGCCGCGGGCGGTCAACTGACGTGGAGCGCGCCGTCGTACGAGCCCGGTGGCGCGCGCGAGTACTATCCGTCGCCGATGATGGCGGAGGCGTACTCTGCCACGGTCGGCCACCGTGTTACCGCCTCAGAGCTGCGAGAGGTGATATCGGAGGACGTTACGCATCCGCGCTCAGCGCTGGGATCGATGCTGGCTGGACCGGTAGTCGACGCGGCTGAACTGGGGCTGCGAGACGCCGTAAGAAGCGTGCAGGCGGGGGCGGCGATACCCGAGGATGATCCGCGCGCAAGACCACTGGCGCTACTGAAAGCGCGGCGCAGTGGCCGCTTCACAGAGTGGGACGGCAACGCCGCCGGGATCGACGGTGACCTGCTGGTGGGGACTGGCAAGAGAGTGTCACCGACTTCTCTCGAGACGTACGGTGTTTGCGGATATCGATACTTCGCTCGTTCGGTGCTGCGCTTGAACGTCGTGGAGGAGCCGGACGAGCGCGAGATGATGGGCGCGGCCGAGCGCGGCAGCGTGATCCATCGCGTACTCGAACGCTTCTTCATCCACCAGCAGGGGCAAGGCCGTCCGCTGGCGAATGAGATCTGGACCGCGTCCGACGAGGCGCTGCTCCTCCAGATCGCGGATGAGGAGCTAGCCAATGCAGCGGCCCGCGGGCAGACAGGCCTCGAAGTCTACTCCAAGCACGAGTGGCGAACGATCGGCTCTGATCTGCGCCAGTTTCTGGTGGCCGACAACGCCTTTCGCCAGGAGACGGGCGCCGTTCCGGCTGAGTTCGAGCAAGCGATACCGGAGACAGAGATCGCAGGAGTGACCCTACGGGGGCGCGTCGACCGCGTCGACCGCACACCTGACGGCCGCACCGCCTGGGTTATCGACTACAAGACCGGCAGCACGTACGAGTTTCGCGACCTGATCAAAGGCAAGGCCTCCGACCCACTCCTGGGCGGGCGGAAGCTGCAGCTGCCAACGTACCTGGCCGCCGCCGGCGACGCCGAGACCGCTGTCGCGATGTACTGGTTTGTCTCGCGCAAGGGCGGGTTCGCGCGGCTCGCTTATCGTCAGAACAGCGAGTCCAAAGAGCGCTTCGAGGCGACGCTGACGGCGATCGTCGACGGCATCCGTGGCGGCTCGTTTCCCGCTGTGCCGAACGAGGAGGACGAGTGGCGGGGTGGCTTCGAAAACTGCACGTACTGCGACTACGACCGCATCTGCTCACGTCGCCGAGACATCGAGTACAGCGCGAAAGAGGATGACCCTGCTGCCCAGGCCTGGCAGGCCGTCAAGGCCACGGCTGAGGGAGACGCGTCGTGAGCTGCGAGCATCACGCGAACGACGACGCCGCACGCCGCGTCATCCGGGAAGCGCTGGACCAGACGTTGTTCGTCGAAGCAGGCGCGGGCACTGGTAAAACGAGCGCGCTCGTCGACCGATTCGTGGCGCTCGTGCGGGGTGGGACTGAGATTGATCGCATCGCCGCTGTCACTTTCACGGAGAAGGCCGCGGCAGAGCTTCGGGAGCGGGTGCGCGGCGCCCTCGAAGAGGCCCAAGACGAGGCTGAGGTCGGGCCGCGGATGGCGGAAGCACTCGAATCTCTAGACCGGGCGCAGATATCGACGATCCACTCGTTCGCGCAAACGCTGCTGAGAGCCTTCTCGGCGCAGGCGGGCGTCGACCCGGATTTCGAAGTGCAGGACCAGGTCTCGACTGAGCGCCGCATGCAGGAGCGCTGGCGACTCTACCTCGAGAGCCTTGAGGGCAACAGCGCCGCGGAGGATGCGATCGACCGCGTGCTCAGCCTCGGACTGCAAACGACTGAGATCGAGCGCCTGGCGACCGACCTCGCCTACCGCCCGACGCTGGCCGAGCTTCTGACGGCGAACCCGCTGACCGCTGCCGAGCCCTCCTGGCCGGACGTTGGGCAGTTCCGCGCCGAAGTTGAGACGGCGGCCACCGGCGCACCCGAGGACGATACGCTGACGACACGCCTGGCTGAGCTGCTTGCAGTCCTGCAGGCGCTCGAACGAGCCGACGAGGGCGAACGCGAGACCACGATCGCCGCCGGCGCGGAATTTCTCACTAGAAATCACAAGGGAACGGCGTCGAAGTGGGGTGGCAAAGAGATTCGCGACCCGGCTCTCGAGGTCGCCAATCGCGTCTCGGGGGCGCTGAACGAGCTGCTCTCAGGCATCCGAGCGGCTGCACTAGCGGCGCTTCTGCCGTTCATCGTCGCCTTCGTCAGCCGGGAGGCACGAGCGCGCGCCCGTGAAGGGGCGCTAACGTTCGACGACCTGATCGTGAGGGTGCGTCAGGTCTTTCGCGACAACGAGGGTGCGCGGCAGGCGTTCCGGGAGCGTTTCGCCGCTCTGCTCATCGACGAATTCCAGGACACCGACCCGCTGCAGATGGAGATCGCTCTCGCCTTCGCCCGCGCCGGAGACGGCGATCCGCTTGAGGCGGGCCGGCTGTTCCTTGTCGGCGATCCGAAACAGTCGATCTACCGCTTTCGCCGCGCCGACATGGCGATGTACTCACGCACGCGCGACGAGATCGAGGCGGCTGGGTCTGAATTTCCGGAGCTGGCGCTTAACCGACGATCGCGGCTCGACATCCTGCACTGGGTGAACGCTGTCTTCGCGCCGCTGATCGGCGAAGGGGCTGAGCCGGGCATTCAGCCGCCGTATCGCGAGATCCACGCGCACCGCGAAGAGGAGCTGAGGGGCCCCGGAATCGCCTGGATAGGCGGCGCGGTCGACCACAACGCCCGCAGCACTCGCGACGAAGAAGCGCGGGCGATCGCGGGGCAGTGCCGCGCCGCTATCTCAGAGAGATGGCAGGTGCAGGACCGCGACGGGACAGTGAGAGACGCCTCGTACCGCGACATCGCGGTGCTGATCCCACGCCGCATCCTGCTTACGGCGCTGGAGCGCGAGCTTGCCGACGCGCGCGTGCCGTATCGCATCGAGGGTGGCAGCCTGATCTACCGGACGCAAGAGGTGCGGGACATCATCAACTGTCTGACGGCCATCGACGACCCGGCGGACGAGGTGGCAGTCGCCGGCGCGTTGCGCAGCCCGGCGTTCGCCTGCTCCGACGTCGACCTAGCGGCCTTCGCGACCGATAACCGCGGACGCTTCGACTACCTGCGCCGCGACCTCGAAGACCGCAAAGGCCCGGTGGCGAAGGCCCTTCGCACCTTGCGCGACTATCACGAGGGCCGTCACGAGACCTCGCTGGCCGGTCTCGTCGAGAAGCTCATCTGGCAACGCCGAGTCGTCGAAGTGGGCACGATCGATCAGGGCGACCGCAACGCCTTCCGCCGCGCCCGTTTCCTGGTCGAGCAGGCGCGGGCGTTCGAGCGCGCCCGGCCCGAGAGCCTGCGGGCGTTTGTGTCGTGGCTGGAGCGGCAGTCGGCGCGGATGATCGTCGATCACGAGGGGGCGGGCATCGATGACGACGAGGACGCGGTGCGGATCATGACGATCCACGCCGCCAAGGGCCTTGAGTTTCCGATCGTCATTCTGGCCGGGCTTAGCGCTGAGCCGAACAGAAGCGACTATCCGACTTACCTCGCGGACTATGCCGGCGGCAGCGTCGGCGTCCGCGTCGGGCGCCGGGGCGTCAACCGCGAGTTCATCCTGGGCGACTATCGGGACCTGCGGACGGCTGAGGTAGAGCACGACGACGCCGAGATGGGCCGCCTGCTCTACGTGGCGGCTACGCGGGGCCGGGATCATCTCATCGTGTCGCTCTTCCACAGGTCGAGTCAGAAAATCTCTTGCGCGCAGCGGCTGATCGACCACGGCGCGCAGATCCATGCGACTGAGCTGGCCGAAGCGCCGGCGGTCACGGCTATCGGCGGCTCGCGGCTGGCCGGACTGACAGTGGAGCTGCCAGACGGGCTCGACCACGAGGGTCTC
>CBDTZZ010000039.1:0-7360 GCA_965365035.1 uncultured bacterium
CGTGAAGGGGAGGTTTTCGCGTTCGAAGAAAGAGCGCGCCGCCTCGACTGTGTCGGGAGCGATGGCGACGATCTCGGCGCCGCGCTCCGTGAACTCTGAGTATCTGTCCCGCAACTGCGAGAGATGGCGTCGACAGAACGGTCAGTGAAAGCCGCGCAGGAAGACGAGGACGACCGGCTTGCCTCGATACGACGAGAGCGTCACCTGGCTGCCGTCGATGGCCTCCAACGTGAAGTCGGGCGCCTCTGCACCAACTGCGACGGTATCGCTATCTACTGTCATGGCGACAGCATCTTAGTCTTGCTTCGGGACAGCAGTCAAACAGCGTCGGCGTGCTATCATCTTTCCTCTCTGTGATGCGTATCATCTTGTTCTCCGGCCACGGCGGCAGTGGCATAAGCACTCTGTCGGCGGCAACTGCTGTGGCGGCAGCGGTCTCCGGCAAGCCGACGTTGGCCTTCAGCCTCGGCTCCGGGCTCGGGCAAGCGCTGGGCATCGAGGCCACGGAGCCGGTCACGAAGGCAAGCGACAACCTCGACGTCGTGCAGGGTGCCGCGGCCGATGCGGATGAGTTTCGCGATTGGCTGGCCGATCTGCTGGACTTTCGCAGCATGGAGCGGGAGCTGGCCGACGACTTTTCGGCGCTCCCCGGCCTCAACCATATCGGCCGCCTCCTCGAACTGCAGGAGTTGATCGCTTCCGAACGCTACGAGGTGATCGTGCTGGACGCGGCACCGCTAGAGATGTTCCTCGACCTTCCCGGCGCGCTGGAGGCGGCGGCGCGCTGGCTGAAGCGGGTCTTTTCGTCGCGCACTCAAAGCGTCTTCGAGCCTCTCGTGCGTGCCTTCGCCTCCGATTACGCCAACACTGGTGAGGGCGTCTTCGAGACCGGCCGTGAGCTGCTGACGCGCCTCGCCGGCCTGCGCGACCTGATGATCGATCACGAGAAGACTTCGGTCCGCCTCGTCGTCACTGCCGAGGGCAAGGCTCCCCCGGCGCTGCGAGAGGCGGCGGGCGTCCTCGGCCTCTTCGGATACTTGCACGACGCGGTCGTCGTCACGCGCCTCCTCCCGGACGCAGTCAAGGACCCGTTCTTCACAGCGGCGCGGGAGCGTGAGGCCGAACTGCTGGCCGGCGTTGGGGCGTCCACCGCCGCGTCCGTCCTTACTTGCGACCTGCAGCCCGCCCCGCCGGAGGGCGAGGAGGCGCTGCTCGGCCTCGCCCGTGACGTGTACGGCGATCGCGACCCAGCTGGCTTCCTCTCGGAAGGCGAGCTGCACGCGTTCTCGCGCGACGGCGGCAATTTCATTGTTGAGGTTGTTGTGCCGTTCGCCAGCCGCGAAGAGCTGAAGCTGGAGCAGGCCGACGATGGCATCGTCATTCACCTCAACGGCCGGCACCGCCTGTTCCCGCTGCCGGACGAAGTTGGCATGCGTGAGGCGAGCGACTGGACGCACGACGGCCGCGTGCTACGGGTGACCATAGAGTGATGGCGTCAGGTCAGGAGTTGGAGCTTCGGCTGGCGGCGACGGAGAGCGGCAGCTAGGCTGTTACGCCGGCGCGGTTCTCGTCCATGATGACGTGCAGCGCCTTCGCTATCTGGGCGACGTTCACGTCGCGGTAGACAGGGAAGCTCAGGATAGCGGCTTCGTTCACGGTATAGGTGTTGCGACGGCCGACACGTCTCTTGCCGATGAAGCCGTTCAGTTCAAGCTCACGCACGAGCTGGTAGACGGCGCGCTCCGTCAAGTCGGTGCCGTGGGCGATCTCGCGCAGGGTTGCATCGGAGTTCTGGAACAGGTGCAGCAGCACGAGGCCATAGTTGCTCAGGAAGTTCCATTTCTTTGGCACTATACTTGTCCTCGCCTTACCCTTCTGAATTTCGTCGGGTTATTGTAACGAACAGGGTTGACACCCTTTTGGCAGCGTCCTTAAAGTGAAATCTGCACTAATCGGTAGAAATCTCCTTAAACGCAGTGCACCGAAACGGGCAAAGCATGAAGCAGAAAACTACTTTACGCTATACCGATATGAAATTCAGGTGTAATTATGCACTCGACGTCTGACGCTGTCCAGTAGCGAACACACACGACTTCTTTCATCATGCTCGAATCAGCGACACGCAACCCAGCGCTCCGATCCGCACTAAGCGGTGGACCGGACGGGTTCGTCGACGCCTACAAGCAGTACTACACTCGCCTCTTTGCCTACATCTACGCTCGGGTTGGCAACAAGCACCAGGCCGAGGACATCGTGTCGGACGTCTTCGAGCGCGTCTACCTTAAGCTCGACTCCCTGCGTAATAGGGACGCTCTAGCGACCTGGCTCTTCGCGATCGCCCGCAACGTCATCATCTCCCACGCTCGCAAGCGCAGCCGGGAGACCGTCGTCGACCACGACGTGCTGAGCGAGCTTTCGCCCGCCACCGACTCCGTCGAGTCCGAGGTGATGCACCGCGAAGACCTGGACGGCGTAGCACGCGCCGTGAGCACGTTTTCTCAGCGCGAGCAGGACATCATCTCGCTCAAGTTCGACGCCGAACTGGCGAACGCCCAGATTGGCGAGATCATGGGCCTCACTGAGCAGAACGTTCGCGTGATCATCTTCCGCTCGATTCGCAAGCTGCGGAAGATCATGGCCGCTCAACGAACGGCCTAAGGCTTGGACACCGACCCTCGACTGATCCGCGGATTCCAGATAGTTGCCGGGATCATGGCGCTCCTCATCCTCGTGCAGGCCGTGCTTGCGGGGCAGTTCACATACAACGAACCTGACCTCAAAGACACGCATGCGATCGTGGGCAACGTGCTCTTCATGCTGGCGATCGTCCTGCTAGCCCTCGCCTGGCTCACGCGCGACGCCTGGCGCTACAAGATGGTGATCTGGTCCGCTCTCGTTTTCTTGCTCATCGTCACGCAGATCGGCCTCGGCTACGGGAGCCGGGATAACCTCGACTCAGCGGCGATTCACATCCCGGTCGGCGTCTTCCTCTTCGCACTCTCCAGCATCATCGCCATGCTTTCGATGATGGACGAGCGCGCGAAGAGCGTCCTTAGCGGCGACAGCTAGCCGCTAGCGGTGGCCGATCACGCCGTCTGAGCGCAGAGCCTCGATCTCGTCCCAGCTGTAGCCAGCCTCCAGCAGCACCTCTTCGCTGTGCTGGCCGAACTCCGGCGCCGCCGTGCGGATCCGGCCCGGTGTCTCGCTCAGGTTCACCGCGGGCGCCACGATGGGCAGCGGCCCGTGCTGGCCGTGTTCCAGCGTAGTGAGCATGTCGTTGGCCGTCACCTGAGCGTCCTTCACCAGGTCGCCGTACTCCTGCACGGCCTCGATCAACAGATCGTACCCGCGCAGGTGCTCGACCCAGTAGGCCGCCGGCTGCGTCGCGAACATCTCGTCAAGTTTTGCTATCAGCCCCACCAGCTCGCCCGCGTGCATCCTGATCCACTCCACGCTCATCTCGGCTGGCTCCAGCGTTTCGCCTGTGGCGTCGGCCATCGCCTGGCGCAGGCCCGGCCAGTAGCGGCCGATCTGCGTCATGCCGAGCATGATCCAGCGCCCATCGCCGGCGCGGTAGTGGTTCCACAGCGGGCTCGTCAGCTTGCGCGAGATGCGCGGGATGGGTGAGCCGGCATAGGTGTTTGACATCATGAAGCTCGTGATGTTGAACGCCTGCGAGGCGATCACGGACTGCAACAGCGAGCCGTTCACCATCTGCCCCTGGCCGGTGCGCTCGCGGTGGAACAGCGCCACCATCACACCGAACGACAGCAGGAACGCGCTCACCTGGTCCGCGAAGCCGGGGAACGTCCGCGTTGGTGGCGTCTCTGGCTCGCCGGTCACGCTCATCACGCCGCCGCGCGCCTGCGCCAGTGGGTCGAGCGCGGGCCGCTGTGCGTCCGGCCCCTCCAGGCCGAAGCCGGACGCCTGACAGTACACCAGACGCGGGTTCAGCTCGCGTAGCCGCTCGTAGCCGATGCCCAGCTTGTCGCCGACGCCGGGGCGAAAGTTCTGGATCACAACGTCGGCGTCCTTTACCAGGCGGTAGAACACCTCGCGTCCGGCATCCAATTTGAGGTCGAGCACTAGGCCGCGCTTGTTGCGGTTGTGTGTCTCGAAATAGGCGTTTGGTCCGCCGGGGCTGGCGTCGTAACGGATCAGCGAGCGGCCCGGGTCGGGGGAGTCCGGGCCTTCGATCTTGATCACGTCCGCGCCCCAGTCGGCGAGCATCGCCGTGGTCATCGGGCCTTGTTGCCAGATCGTCAGGTCGAGGACGCGAACGCCCGAAAGCGGCTGGCCGGTCATCTCTTCTTCGGTGGTCACGAGTCGCCTCTCTCCTTCAACTGTTCCAGGATCATGGGCAGCGCCGTGCCGGATCCGGCGCGAATGACGAGCTGGGAGATGTTGGATAGCGGCGTGTCTTCCGGGTTGATCTCGATCAGCGCTCCGCCGGCTCGCAGGACGTCCACCGGAAACTGCGCCGCCGGATAAACGACGGCGCTCGTGCCGATCAAGAGCATGCAGTCGCAGAGCTCCGTCTGCGCGATGCACTCTTCGAGAACCTCGCGCGGGATCGGCTCGCCGAACATCACCGTGTCGCCTTTGACGATGCCGCCGCAGTCCGGGCAGGACGGCGGTAGCTCGTCGATCGGGAACTCGTCGAGCGGCCAGCGGTGGGAGCAGATCGTGCAGCGCAGCTTCGTGCGGTTGCCGTGGATCTCGATGATGTTGGTGCTGCCGGCGATCTGGTGCATGTTATCGATGTTCTGGGTGATGATCGCCTGCAGGCTGCCGCGGTCTTCCATCTCCTTGAGCGCGAAGTGGCCCTCGTTGGGCACGGCTTCCGCCAGCGCCTCTACCAGCTCGTTCATCGCCGGCGACGGCTTCATCCGCTGTTCCCACCAGCCCTTCGGATCCTCGCGGAAGCGATCGTAGTCGCGTAGGTCGGGCTCGCCGTGCTTCGTCCAGATGCCGTCCTTGCCGCGGAACGTCGGGATACCGCTCTCGGCGGACATGCCGGCGCCGACGAGGGCGACGACGTGCCGCGAGGCCGCGATCAGGGCCGCGGCCTCTGCGGCTGCGCTTGTGAGGTCGTCGCTCGTTCGTTCGCTCATCGTCCGCCATTATATGAGAGACGGCCGCCTGCTTGACTGCGCAGCCCCATCGGCGCGACGCTGATCGAGATGGCAACTCCCACCGTGCTCTCCATCGCCGGCTCCGATCCCAGCGGCGGCGCCGGCATCCAGGCCGACCTCAAGACGGCCTCGGCCCTGGGCGCTTACGGCATGGCCGTGATCACGGCGCTGACCGCGCAGAACACGCGGAAGGTCGCCGGTGTGCACGAAGTGCCGGCCGACTTCGTCGCGCTTCAGATCGACACGATCTTCGCCGACATCACGCCCGACGCCGTCAAGACCGGGATGCTCGCCAACGCCGAGATCATCGACGTCGTGGCCGCCAAGGCGGCCGAGCACTCGTTCCGCAACCTCGTCGTCGACACCGTGATGGTCGCCAAGAGTGGTGATCGCCTCCTCCGCCAGGATGCCGTGCAGGCGATGCGGGAGAAGCTCGTGCCGCTGGCGCACGTCCTCACGCCCAACCTACCGGAAGCGGAGGACCTGGTGGGCCGCAAGCTACGGACCGACGAGGACATCCGCGAGGCCGCGCGCGAGCTGGCTGCGATGGGCGCGCGCAACGTCGTGATCAAGGGCGGCCACCGCGAGGGTGACACTGTGACGGACGTTCTCTTCGACGGCAAGGCGTTTCACGACTTCAGCGGGCCGCGCATCGAGACGACGAGCACTCACGGTACGGGCTGCACCTTCGCCTCGGCGATCGCGACGTTCCTGGCGCGCGGCGAATCAGTCCGGGACGCGGTGGGACACGCGAAGGAGTACCTGACGGAGGCACTGCGGAGGGCCTATCCGATCGGAGGCGGGCATGGGCCCGTGCATCACTTCTGGGCGCAGTGGGACGAACGCTAGGAGATGCCGATGAAGCCGGTGACGTCGCCGGTTGTAAGCGCGCTGAGGTATACGCTTACAGCCACAAAGGCTGTTGCGAGCACTACGTAAAGGCCTGCCATCACTCTGGTCATGTGGTCCTCCCATGGACAACTCCAACGTAAGCGGATCACAATAAACAGTCAACTAGAACCGGTGGCTGATCGGTTATAGTTTCGTTTGAATGCACCAGAGTGGCAGCCGCAGAGGAGGAAGCGAATGATAATCGACGTCTGGATGCAGCACCCTACTCTTCGCTTCATGCAGCACGAGATGTTCGACTCGCTGCGGCGCTGGACCAAGATGCAGACGCCCGATCAGGAAGTCCCGGTCGAGTTCACGATCGCCGCGATGGACGGCGGCGGCGTCGACGTTGGTCTCGTCAGCGCCTGGCACGGCCCGGACGGCTTCCTCATCAGCAACGACGAGGTCGACGGCTTCGTGCGTCAGGCCCCCGATCGCCTCATCGGCGTCGGCTCCGTGAACATCGCCCGGCCGGTGGAAGCCGTGCACGAGGTGCGGCGCTGCGTGCAAGAACTCGGCTTCAAGGCGATCCGCATCATCCCCTGGCTCTGGAACCTGCCCCCGAACGACCGCCGCTACTATCCGGTTTACGCGGAATGCTCTGAGCTGGGCGTGCCGTTCTGTCTGCAGACGGGCCACACCGGGCCGCTGCAGCCGTCGGAGCCGGGGCGGCCGATCCCGTATCTCGACGACGTGGCGCTCGAATTCCCGGACCTGACGATCGTCGCCGGGCACATCGGCTTCCCCTGGACGAACGAGATGATCTCGCTGGCGACGAAGTACCCCAACGTCTACATCGACACCTCGGCGTACACGGCGAAGCGCTACCCTCCGGAGCTCGTCGCCTACCTGCGCGGCCGCGGCCGCAATAAGGTGATGTTCGGCACCAACTACCCGATGATCACGCCGGCGAAGTGCCTCGAAGACCTCGACTCCCTGAACCTCGACGACGAGGCGAAGGAGATGTTCCTCTCCGCCAACGCCGTCCGCGTCTTCGCCCTCGGCGGCTGACGCCCTGGCCGCCGCTCATCGTGAGGCTCTCGAGGGCCGCGTAAGGGCGCTACTGAGACTCTCGCCAGCTCACCTCGAACAGGCGGATCGGGTCTTCAAAACCTTTCGGCACGTACTCCCCTCGATCCGCGAATAGGAAGCCCTTGCCACTGCACAACCCGCGTACGGTATCCGCCACCAGTATTTCGCCGCCATCGGCTTTGGCGGCGATGCGTGAGGCTAGGATCACCGTGGCGCCGAAGAAATCGCCATCTTCCTCAATCGGCTCGCCGGCGTTCAGGCCAACGCGAACATGTAGGGGTTCGCCGCTCGCCCGGTCGGCG
>CBDTZZ010000040.1:0-7342 GCA_965365035.1 uncultured bacterium
TCGGTCAAGCCCGGCGCCACGAAGATCGTGACGAACGCCATGCGGCCGCCCGGCCGCAGTAACCGCCGGCAGGCTCTCAGCACGGAGAGCTTGGCGTGGATACATCAGAGCGTATCGGCGTGACAGATCGCGTCGAAGGAACGAGCGGCGAAGGGCAGGTGCGTGGCGCTGGCGCGCGCCAGTGATACTCGATCGGTTGCGTCGGCGCTTCTCCGTTGCGCGGTCCGGATGGCGGCCTCTGGCACATCGCTGAGCACGACGCGGCATTCTGCGCGGGCCGCCACGTGCAGCCCCGGCCAGCCTCGTCCGGATCCGAGATCAAGGAGGAGGCTCTGTGGCGATAGGTTGAGCGCCTCGACAAGCTGATCGGCCTGAGCGACCGTCGTGTAGCCGTTGGCGCCGACGGCCGCGCCAATCACGCGGCGCTCCACCAACCGGCCGGCGGCCGTGCCTTCTTCGGCGTAGCGGCTGGAGAACCGCTTCATCAGTTCGTCGGAGCTTCTGCGTTTGGTCATCTATTGCTCGTTCAGCGGCCGGTCGCTCGCCAGGTACCCTCGCATCAGGCGCGCCGCGTCGTCGGTGCGCATCGTCTGCCAGAAGGCGTCCTGCTCGAACTTGAGGCCATCGATCAGCGGCATCTCGGCGCCCTGGCGCACGCACTGCTTGATCAAGGCGATGCTCAGCCGTGGCCGTGACGCCAGCTCGGAGGCGAGCGCCAGCACATCGGGCATCAGCTGATCGGGATTGCAGGCGCGGTGCACCAGTCCGACGCGTTCGGCGGCTTCGGCGTCGAGCGTGTTGCCGAGCAGCAACAACTCCAGAGCCTTCGCCGCACCCAGGAGGCGGGTCATGCGCTGCGTGCCGCCGGCGCCGGGCAGGATGCCGATGCGCACTTCCGGCAGGCCGATCTGCCCGCCGCGGGCCATGTAACGGAAGTCGCAGGCCAGCGCCAGCTCGCAGCCGCCGCCCATCGCCGTGCCGTTGATCGCGGCGATGACCGGCACGCGCAGCTGACCCAGCTTCAGGAGCAGCTGGTGCATACCGTGCAGCTCCCCCGCGCCGACCGACTCGCGCTCGCGCGCCGCATCTGCCGTGCCGGAAAGCTCGCTGACGTCGTAGTGGGTGATGAAGATGTTCGGGATGCCGCCGGTTAGCACGAGCGCGCGCACGTCATCGTCTTTGGCGACAGCGTTGGCTAGCTGCGTCAGCTCGACGACGATCGAAGCGTTGAGGAAGTTCTGAGGCGGGTTGGTGATCGTGCAGACGAGCGTAGCGCCTTCGAGGCGCGTCTGCAGGAAGCGGTATTCGTCAGGCATCGTTCCAGAACTCGTCGACGGCCTGCTGATCATCGTCGAAGACCCAGCACTCCGAGAGGAGGCCGTTCTGTGTGTGGTACACCAGTACTCGCTGCACGTCGAGAGTGCGACCGTCTCGTTCCCAGCGCTCGCGGGCGAATATTGTTCCGTGATCGTCGCCGGCGAGGACATCGTGCACGTCGATGAGTTTGCGGTTGGTCAATTGCTGCACGCGGGCCAGCGTGGCTAGCGCCGCCGCCTTGCCGGTGTGGTCGCCGGCGAGCGGGCTGTGCCCAAAATAGTGCAACGTGAAGTCGTCTGCGTATAGCCCGACCAGCGCGGCCGCATCGCCCTTTCGCCAGGCATCGGCGTACGCGCGCACAACAGCGGCGTTTTGGTCCCTTGATGACATCTGCCTACGCGCCCGCTTTCGCCACCGTCTCCATCACCTCTACGAAGCCGTCAAGCATCGACAGGGCCTGCTCCTCACCTATGGGTGGCATGGCGAAGACACAAGACTCAACGCCTGCTTCGATGTAGCTATCGATCGTCTCGGGGCGTGGCGCGACGCCGTAAATCATGACGGGGATCGGCCCGCGACCGGCGTCCGCCGCCATGCTGTTCAGCTTCGCCATCTTCTCCTTGATCGACTTCCGCAGGAGAATGCCGATCGGCATCCAGGCATCACCGTAGCTGACGACTCGCTTGAACGTGCCCTCGGCGTCGCCGCCGACGTAGACGGGCGGGTGCGGCTTCTGGACCGGCTTCGGCCACGACCAGAGCGGGTCGAAGTCTACGAACTCGCCGTGGTACTCGCTTTCGTCCTCGGTCCAGATCTGCTTCATCGCCTCGATCCGTTCGCGCATCACCTTCCAGCGCCGTTTGGGATCAGTGCCGTGGTCCTCCATCTCCTCGCGGTTCCAGCCGCCGCCGACGCCGAAGAGCACTCGCCCGTTCGAAAGATGGTCGAGGCTGGCGACTTCCTTGGCGAGCGTGATTGGGTCGCGCTCGACGACGAGGCAGATGCCGGTGCCGAGCTTGATCCTGTCGGTCGTGGCCGCCACCGCACTGAGCCCGACGAACGGGTCGAGTGTGTGCCAATACTCTTTTGGCAGATCGGCACCGCCGGGCCAGGGCGTCTTGCGGCTGGCCGGGATGTGGGTGTGCTCTGGAAACCAGAGCGAGTCGAAGCCGCGATCTTCACAGGCTTTGCCCAGTGTGACCGGATCGACCGAATAGTCGGTGGGGAACATGTTGACGCCGTATTTCACGGAAACCTCCTTTGTCGCGCAACGGATGATAGCAGACGACGCATGTCGCGCGTGGGGTTAAGATTGGGCGAGATCGTAAGGAGACGCAAATGGACTTCGAACTGATCACGTATGACAAGAGCGACGGGATCGCCGAGATCACACTCAACCGCCCGGATCGCATGAACGCGTTCACCGGGCAGATGATCAACGAGTGGTACGCGGCGCTTCTGGACGCCAACGAGGACCGCAATACGAAGGTTGTGATTGTTACCGGCAACGGGCGCGCCTTTTGCGCCGGCGCCGACGTTGGCGGCAAGGGGCCGCTGGGCGGCCTGCAGGACCAGAAGCGGACGCCGGCCGAGAACCGCAACTTCCTGCGCGATGGAGTTCAGCGCATACCGCGTCTTGTGGCGCTGATGGAAAAGCCGTACATCGCCGCGGTCAACGGCGCGGCGGTCGGCGCCGGAATGGACATGGCCTCGATGTGCGACATTCGATTTGCGGCTGAGTCGGCTCGCTTCGGCATGACGTACGTGCGTATGGGCATCATCCCCGGCGATGGCGGGGCCTACTACCTGCCGCGGATCGTCGGTCTGGCGAATGCGCTGGACTTGATCTGGACGGGCCGCATCTTCGGAGCCGAAGAGGCGCTGGCCATGGGCTACGTGACCGCCGTCGTCCCAGATGGCGAATTGATGGAACACGCCCGCGGCTACGCGTCGAAGCTTGTGAGAGGGCCGGCGGTGGCGATGCAGCTGGCCAAGCGGTTAGTCTATCGCTCGCTGCACACGGACGTCGACGGTGCGCTCGACCTCGCCTCGCAGGCGATGTACATCGCGCAATCGACGGAGGACGCCGTTGAGGGTCCCCGCTCCTTTGCGGAGAAGCGCGATCCGCAGTTCAAGGGTCGCTAAAGGCTTGTGCCGGTAGACGGCTCCGGTTATCTGCGTTAGCCTTTTAGCAAATGTACGCCAGCCAGCATGCGGCGAGCATCTGAATTGGCCCGTCGCTACTCGTTCACTCCGCGACGCGATCGCGCGACGCCGCGCGACGCATCCTCCTTATCCGCATCCTCCTTCGTAATTTTGATCCCCGTGGTCGTCGCTGCTGCGTTAGTTGGCCTGGGTCTGCTTGTCGCCGGCGGCTCCAGCGCGCTGCCCAGTGAGGTCTGCAGCGGCGACGAATGCGCGCCGCTTGTCGCCGCCGCCAGTACCGCGCCGACGCCGACTCCGTCGCCGGCCGTCAACCTGGCGACAGAGCCGAACGATCCGCCTCTCATCACAGCCTACGCCGCAACTGTGATTGAGGCGCCATGCGGTGCAGCTGTCTATCAGCTGAACGAGACGCTCCGCCTGGCGCCGGCAAGTCTGGTGAAGATGATGACCGCGATCGTCGCGCTGGAGCAGGCAGATGCGAACGAGATCGTCGAGATTGAGATCGACGGCGGGGCGCTGTCGTTGGAGGCGGACGCCACGGCGATGGGGCTGAAACTGGGCGACCGGCTGCCGCTGATCGACCTTGTCTACGGCCTGCTCATGCGTTCCGCTATCGACGCCGCCATCGTGATCGCCGAGCACATCGCCGGCGATGAGGATGCGTTCGTTCTCCTGATGAACGAGAAGGCGGCCGCGCTAGGCCTCACGGACACCACCTTCGCCAACGTTAGTGGCCTCGATCATCCTACTCAGTGGATGTCGTCGCACGACGCGGCGCTCCTGGGATCCGCGCTCCTCAATGAGCCTCTCCTCGCGGAAGTGGTGGCCACGACCGAATACCAGCCGGCGTGGTCGCGTGGTCCAATCGCCAACTTGAACCTGCTGCTCAACAACTATCCGGGCGCGGTGGGTGTAAAGACGGGATTCACCGATGATGCCGGGCAGACGATCGTCGCCGCCGCGGACAAGGACGGCCGGCGCCTGATAACCTCCGTCCTGTACAGCGAGGATCTGTACGTGGACGCCGCATCGCTTCTGACCTGGGCGTTCGCGAACACCGCTCAAGCCTGCTGACACCTGACCCCTCAGTGGTACAGAGAGGATAACCCGATGGCAGACACGCCCACGTCGGACCAAGAACTCCTGGCCCGCCTGTTCCAGGGCAAGTCGCTGGCTGAGCAGAAAGTGCTGCTCGCGCAGCTCGAACGCGCCGGCGCCGGTCTCTACCGTGCGTTCGCAGAGCAGGAGCCAGACGACGATCGCAAGAAAGAGCTGCTGCGCGCGGCGGAGAGAGAAGAAGAGAACGCGCGCACGCTCGAAGACCAGGCGTAGCGGTCTGCGCGCCTAGGACCGGGTCTCGCTGGCGGCCTTTGCCCCCAGTTGCGTGCGTAGCAGGTTCGCCAGCCCGTTAAGCTCGTCGGCCGTGTGGGCCGAGCCGTAGACGTAGCGGTCCGGTCGTATGACGGCCACGCCGTGTCGGCGCAGCCAGTCCAGCGCGAGGCCCTGGCGATCGCGCACCGTCGTGGCGATTTCGGGCGGGCTGCCTTCGGCCGTCGGCGGCTGGATATGGATAAGCGCCGGATCGACGTACGACCAGGCATCGCGGACGGCAGCCGAGATCAGGTGGCCGTTCTCCGGGCCGGCGATGAGCGCGAAGCCGTCTCCGAGCGCCTCGTCGAGCCGTCCCGGCTGTCCGCTGCGCTCGACGAGCGTCTGGGGGAACATCTGGCCGACGGCGGAGCCTTCGCCCGGTTCTGCCAGGAGTCCGGACGTGAGGGCCGGCACGCGCATCTCGGCGGCGCCGGGATGGCCCGGGCCGACCGTCTGAGCGCCGCCGGAGCGAAACATTTCGTCCCTTGCTGTGGCGACACTGGGGTCGGTGGTCTGGATGATGCGGCCGGCCTGCATCGCGCGCTGGATAATGGTGCGGACCTGGGCCGAACGCTCCGGGTAGTAGGTGTCGAGCAGCGCGTCGCCGGCCGTGCCCTGGCGGACCATGTCGAGCTTCCAGACCAAGTTCGCTGCGTCGCGGATGCCGGAGCACATGCCCTGCCCCAGGAACGGCGGCATCTGGTGCGCCGCGTCGCCGGCAATAAAGACGCGTCCGCGGCGATACTCCTCTGCTATCACGGCGTGGAACGAGTAGACGACCGCGCGGATCACCTCCGTATCATCCGGCGAGATCCAGTCGCTCAGCAGGCTCCAGACGTTCTCCGGCGACTCCATCTCAGTGGGGTCCTCGCCGGGCATGAGCATGAACTCCCAGCGCCGGTGCTTTCCGGCAGACGGGACGAACGTCGTCGGCCGCGCGGGGTCGCAGATCTGGAGCACGTACTCGGATAGGTCTACGTCGCGCTTGAGCATCGTGTCGATGACGAGCCACTTTTGATTGAACGAGAGGTCTTCGAGCTCGATTTCGGCGCTGCGCCGTACGAGGCTGCGTGCGCCGTCGCAGCCCAGGAGCCAGTCTGCCTGCACGGTCCGCTGCTCGCCCGAAGCCAGATCGCGGACCTCGATTTCGACGCCGTTCTCTTCCTGCTCAACGCCAATGACGTCGTGGCCCGCGTAAACTTCGACGCCGTCGAAGCGGCGGACGCCGTCCTGCAACGCAGCTTCCAGCTCGGGCTGGTAGAACACGTAGCCCGCATGCCACCCGGCGCCTGTCTTGCCGTCCGGGGCCTCCAGGCCGAACAGGAGCTCTCGATCCGCGTTGAGGAACTGCATCCCGCGCACCGGCGTGCAAGCCGGCATAACAGCTTCCGCCAGACCGGCCGACTGGAAGATGCGCATGATTTCGCCGTCGAAGTGTGCGGCCCGGGGCAGATCGTAGACCTCGGTCGCGGCCTCAAACACGGCGACGCGGAAGCCCCGTTGCCCAAGGAGGTTCGCGGCGGTCTGTCCCACGGGGCCGTAGCCGGCGATGATGACGTCGTAGCGCTCGCTCACGCCGGCTCCTCCTCCACGGGATTCTCGAGCGATCCAAGACCGTCAATCTCGACGCGGACGATGTCGCCGGCCTTGAGGAATTCCGGTGGGCGCTTTGCCCCGCCGATGCCTGAAGGCGTACCGGTGTAGACAACGTCGCCCGGCTCCAGCGTGAACCCCGCGGAGAGGTACTCCACGATCTCGCCGATGCCGAAGATCAGCTGGCTGGTGTCTGACTTCTGCTTCTCGTCGCCGTTGACGTAAAGACGGATACCGGCGCTGCTGGGTTCGAACTCGTCAGCCGTCACGATCGCCGGGCCGAGGGGGCCGTGCGTGTCGAAGCTCTTGCCCATCATCCAGGTAGGCGAGTGGAACTGCCAATCGCGGACGCTGATGTCGTTCCCGATCGTGTAGCCGGCGATGTAATCGCCTGCGTCCGCTGCGCTTACGTAGCGCGCTTCGCGGCCGATGACGAAGCACAGTTCGCCTTCCCAATCAACGGCGCGGCTAACGCGCGGGATGTGCACTGGGTGTCCGGGGCCAACGATGCACGTCGGCATCTTGGCGAAGACGATCGGCCGCTGCGGGATCGGCTGGCCGGACTCTTCGGCATGATCGCGGTAGTTGAGTCCGATCGCCAGTACCTTGCTTGGCCGTGGCACCGGCGCTTCGAGGCGGACGTCCGCCAACTCGATCTCTGGTGCGCTTTCCGCGGCGTTTCGCGCGCGCTCCATGGCCTTCGGCTCCCGGATCAAGTCGATCATGGTCGTCGGCAGCTCTGGGTCGGCGGCGGTGAGATCAAGCACCTGGCCGGTCTCTCGCATGGCGCCGATTCGCGTCCGGTTGTCGTGTGTGAACGTGATCAGTCGCATGTCATCGCTTCCTGACGTGTTTGCCGGCGTCCCAGCCGTGATTCGAGAGGTGATCGGCAGCG
>CBDTZZ010000041.1:0-7282 GCA_965365035.1 uncultured bacterium
GGCCGGCGTGCGAAACGGCAGCGAACCGGAACCCCCGAGCCGTGGTGCGGCGGCCGAGATCTTCGAGCTGCTGCAGTCGAAGGGAGCGCTCTTCCACGACGACATCGCTTCCGCCACGCGCCGTCTGCCGACGGACGTCGGGCGCGGCCTGTGGGACCTCGTTGCGCGCGGCCTGGCGACGGCCGACGGCTTCCAGGCGTTGCGCGCGCTCATGGCCTCGAACAAGAAGCGCGGCTTCCGGCGTCCGCAGCGGGCGCGCCTCTTCCGCACGCTGGCCGTGAGCGGCGTGCCGTCCGGCCGCTGGTCGCTGCTGCCGGAGTGGGAGCTGGCCGGTGACAGCCTGGCGACCGAGGAGCTGGCGGCGGCCTGGGCGGAGCAGCTGCTCTTCCGCTACGGCGTCGTCTTCCGCGACCTGGCTCGTCAGGAGAGCATGGGCGTGCCCTGGCGGGAAGTGCTCAAGGTGTTGCGGCGGATGGAAGCGCAGGGCGTCGTCCGCGGCGGCCGCTTCGTCGGCGGCTTCTACGGCGAGCAGTACGCGCGCCCGGAGGCGGTGGAGTCGCTGCGCAGGGTGCGCCGCAGCGAGAAGGAAGGCGAGCTGGTCCGCGTCTCCGCCGTCGACCCGCTGAACCTGACGGGCATCATCACCCCCGGCGATCGAGTGCCGTCGATCCACACGAAGACGGTCGTTTACCGCGACGGCGTGCCTCTGGCCGAGGACGAGGCGGAGGCGGCGCTAAGCGAACGCCGAGCGCTCGTAGCGGCGAGCAGCTGACCCTCACCCTCACGTAAGGGTTTTACTTCGCGGCGCTGCGGGCATATCATGTCCCCGGAAAACGATAGTTTCAGCATCACTACGCTGACTTCAGGAGAGCCCTATGCACAGCCCACTGCACACACCGATCTGCGACCTCCTCGAAATCGAGTATCCGATCTTCCTCGCTGGAATGGGCGGCGTCTCGATGTCCAAGCTCGTGGCCGCCGTCTCCAACGCGGGCGGTCTCGGCATTATCGGCGCGGCGACGCTCGACCCGCCAACGCTGCGCGAGGAGATCCGCAAGACGCGCAAGCTGACCGATAAGCCGTTTGCGGTCGACCTCCTGGCGCCCGACCCGGAGATGATCCGGCCGCATATGCAGGTCGTCTTCGAGGAAGGCGTCAAGATCTTCGTCGCCGGACTGGCCGTGCCAGAAGCTTTCATTGCGGAGATGCACGAACGCGACATGCTCGTGATGGTGATGTGCGGCCGCGTGCGCCACGCCCAGAAGTCGGTCGCCGCTGGCGCGGATATCGTCGCTGCGCAGGGCACGGAGGCCGGCGGGCATACCGGCGAAATCGGCGGCATGGCTCTGCTGCCGCAAGTCGTCGACGAGGTGAACGTGCCCGTAATCGCGGCCGGCGGCCTGGCTGACGGACGCGGGCTCGTGGCGGCGCTGGCGCTTGGCGCAGAAGGAGCGATCTTCGGTACGCGCTTGATCGCCACGCCTGAGGCGCAGGCGGCGCCGGGCTATCGCGACGCTATCGTCCGCGCGACGGAAGCGGACACGATGCGCACGCGCGCTTACACCGGTAAGACCGCCCGCACGATCAAGACTGCCTACGCTGAGGAGTGGGAGAAGAAAAGCGACGAAATACAGCCGTTCCCGATGCAGGCGATAACCTCTATCCAGAACGACGTTATGGACTACCCCGGCCTCACCGAGTCGTTCGACGCGTCGCGCACGTTCATGCCCGCCGGTCAGGGCTCCGGCATGATCCACGAGATTAAGCCGGCCGCCGAGGTCGTCCGCGACATCGTCCGCGAGGCCGAAGCGGTAATCGACAAGCGCTTCGTCCAGCCGTCTCTCGAAGCCCAGAAGAGCAAGTAAGGGAAACGCCCGTCAGCGTGCCATGGCTGCGACTTCCCGCGCCGTTGTCCAGACCGCCCCGCGAACGCTAGAGTTTCGCGAGCTGCCGCTGCCCGAGATCGGAGACGACGACGGCCTGCTGCGCATGGAGGCCTGCGGCATCTGTGGCTCCGACTACGAACAGTACGAGGGCGTGCTGCCGGTGCGTCTGCCCGTCGTTCCCGGCCACGAGCCGGTCGGCCGGATTGAGCAGATTGGCGCGCGCCTGGCAGAACGTTGGGGCGTCAAAGCGGGCGACCGCGTGGCCGTCGAGACGCTGCTCCCAACCGGTGAAGGACTGTTTAGCGGCGGCGGTCTGTCGGCGTACGGCTACCTGAGCGTCGATCGCCCGCCCGGGCTCTGGGGCGGATACGCGGAGTATCTGTACCTGGCGCCGAACTCTGTCCTGCACCGCATCAGCGATTCGGTGTCGCCGGAGATTGCGACGCTGTTCAACCCGCTTGGCGCTGGCTTCCGTTGGGCTGTAGCGATGCCGCAGCTGAAACCCGGCGAGACGATCGTCGTCCTGGGGCCGGGGCAACGCGGCCTGGCTAGCGTAATCGCGGCCAAGGAGGCGGGCGCAGGGCAGGTGATCGTCACCGGGCTTTCGGGCGATGAGCACAAGCTGGCGCTGGCCCGCGAATTCGGCGCTGACTTGACCGTGAACGTCGAGACCGAAGACCTGCGCGGCGTCGTGCGCGAGGCGACAGACGGCCAGGGCGCCGACGTCGTGATAGACGTCACGGCCTATGCGACAGAAGCGGTGACGCAGGCGATCGACCTGGCGCGCCGGGGCGGCCGCGTCGTGCTGGCTGGGACGAAGGGGCAGAAGCCGGTCGCCGACTTCTTTAGCGACCGGGTCGTCGTCAAGGAGCTGACGGTGCTGGGAGCGCTTGGAGTAGACTACGACGGCTACGACCGGGCCGTACGCCTGATTGAGTCGGGGAAGGTCCCGCTTGAAAAGATGCACACTCACACGATGCCGCTGGACGAGGCGGAGCGGGCGCTCGATATGCTCGCCGGCAAGATCCCGGGCGAAGAGGCGATCCACATCGCCCTCGTGCCCTGAGCGATGGAAAGAGGGAGCATGGACGAAGAGGCGATGAAGAAGAACCTGGACAGGATGGCCAAGCTAGTCGGCGCTATACCGTTCATGAAGCATCTGGCGATGGAGTTCGTCGAGGGCGGCGAGGGCTTCGCCACCCTCCGCATGCGCTATCAGGACGAAAACTCGACCGCAGGCAAGGCGCTACACGGCGGAGCGATCGCCTCGCTGATCGATACGACGGGCGCGATGGCCGCCTGGACGACGGCGATGATCGCCAGCCCCAAGTACTTCGGGTCGACGGTCGGCGTCAACGTGAACTATCTCTCGGGGGTGATCGGCGAGGACGTGTTGGCCGAGGGGCGCATCCTGAAGCGCGGCAAGGAGATCATCTACACGGACGTGCGCGTGACGAACGGGGCGGGCAAGCTCCTCGCCCAGGGGACAGTCGTCTACCGCATTGTAGAGACGGGGTAGGCGAGTGGCCGTAATCTCGCAGATCGAGAGCCCTGACTCCGACGAGCTTAAAGCGCTGTACCAGCGTCTGGCGCAGGCCGGGCTGGGCCTCGGCGTCCTCAACATCTTCAAGACGATGGCGCACAACCCGAAGCTCTTGCGTGACTGGGTGGCGATGGCGACTCCGCTTCTCACCGGCAGCCTGGCGCTCTCTCCGCGGCTGCGCGAACTGGCGATCCTGCGCGTAGGGCAAGTGAGCGGCAGCGAATACGAGTTCGGACAGCACATCCGCATCGCCAAGATGGCCGGCGTGTCGTACGAAGACATGGCCGCGCTCAAGGACTACGACAACGGCGATCACTTTAGCGACCTCGAGCGCGCGGTGATCGCCTACACCGACGACTGCGCGCGCCTGGACGCCGGCGCTGCCGACCGGGCGCGTGACCTCAAACGCTGGCTGTCAGACCGTGAGCTGCTGGAGCTGACCTTCTGTATCGGTCACTGGGGGATGGTCGCCCGCGTTCTCGTGCCACTTGAAGTCGAGCTTGACGAAGCGCTCCTTGCGGAGCTGCCGGACGAGTGGCGAGAGTGGCTCTGAAGTGCCGAGAGGAAGCGTGAAGTTCGGACTGCTCTACGAGATCGAGGTCCTACAGCCTTGGAAAGTCATTCCGCAGTTCAATTAGGCTCGCTTTCGCCGAATCTTTTGTTGACCGCGCAATAGGGCGATGCTAGTGTGCTGACAAGCGATCTAAGTGCCCGATAAGTTAACAATGGTAACTACACGCAAGAATCCTGAGCAGACCAACGGCAAGCGCACGCGGCGTGGTCCTTACACGCGCCGGCTGATCCTCGACGCCTCTCTCAGCCTCTTCTCCAAGCGTGGCTTCGCCAGGACGACGGTGCGTGATATCGCCCGCAGGGCGGGGATCACGGACGCCGCGATCTACTACCATTTCGAATCCAAGCGGGAGCTGCTTGAGGCGCTTGTCGAGGAGCGGGGTTTCGTCACGAGCCTCGAGAACCTGGAGCGCGTGGACGCCGATCTTCCGCTACGGGAGTTTGTCCTCTGGATGTCGGCGGGTGCCGTCAACCTGATGGACGAGAACCGCGACTTCTTGCGCCTGATCATCATGGAGGGGCTCGGTGGCGACGAAGCTGCCCTGGCGCAATACACGCGCCTCGTCGATCTCTGGGAGCGGGCCCTGATCATCAACTTCGGGCGCTACGAGAAGAAGGGCGAGCTGCCGGTCGGTGTGTCCGAAGAGCTGGCGCCGCACATCATCTACACGATCCTGATGGCGTTCCAGGACAGCCTCATTGGCCGACACGGCTTTGGCAGTCCGACGTCATCGCAGCGTCAGGAAGCGCTGAGGGCGTTCCTCGGTCCCAGCCTCGACCGGCTGCTGCGCGGCATCAAGAACTAGCCGGCGCTCGCTATGACCGTCCGAGTCGCGCTCATCGGCTGCGGCTTCATCGGGCGCTTTCACTCCGCTGCCATTCGCGCCGTTGTCAGCCGCGAGCTGCTGGACGTCGAGTACGTCGCTGTCTGTGATGAGAACGCGGACCGCGCTCGCTCCTTCGCCAGGATCACTGGCGCTGAGGCCACGACCGACGCCGCGGCCGTCATCGACTCGCCTGACATCGACGCCGTCTACATCTGCGTGCCCACCGCTCACCACAAGGAGCTGGTGCTGCGCGCGGCCGCTCAAGGCAAGCACATCTTCTGTGAGAAGCCGTTGGCGACCAACCTGGCGGACGTCGAAGAGATGGTTGCCGCGGTCGATGCTGCAAACGTGAAATCGGCGGTCGGCCTCGTCCTCCGTCACTCGCCGATACTGACGGTGTTGCACGAACTCATACAGGACGGGATGCTGGGCCGGCTGATGACGGTCGTTTTCCGCGACGACCAGTTCTTTCCCATCACGGGCCAGTATGAGTCCGATTGGCGCAAGGACGTGACGATCGCCGGCGCGGGCACGCTGCTGGAGCATTCTATCCACGATATCGACGTTCTCCACTGGCTCGCCGGGCCGGTGCGAAGCGTGCGGGGCACGACCCGCAACTTCGCTGGACACGAGGGCATCGAGGACCTGGTGGTCGCCACTCTGGACTTCGAGAGCGGCGCGCAGGCCTCGTTGACGTCGATCTGGCACAGCGTCATCGGTCGCCCATCGACGCGGCTGATCGAGCTGTTCTTCGAACGGGGGATCTTTCATCTCGACCACGATTATCTGGGGCCGATTCAGCTGCAGAAGCACGCTCTCAGCGCCGAGACGATCCCCGAAGAGGAAGTCCAGCGCCGCTACCTTGAGATGATGGACCTGGACGCTGACGAGTTCGAGGGGATGCTTCGCTACTCCCTTGAAGACTACGCATTCCTCAAGGCGCTGACGGAAGGCCTGGCGCCGTTTCCGGACTTCCACACGGCGCTCGACGCGCATCGGGTCGTGGACGCGATCTACCGGTCCGGCGAGGGCGGCGGCCAAGATGTCCTGCTCTAGCCTGCGACGCGGCCGCGAGATCTTCTCCGAGCGTTAACCGCGGTTGTACCCGAACGTTCACGGCGTGCCGTGTGCAACAAAGGGGAGGAATCGCGTCTAAGTATGTGAAGGAGGGACAGACATCATGCACTATGCGAAACTTGCGCGCGCGCTGCTCGTTCGGACGCGCGAGGCCGAAGGACAGGCCCTCGCTGAGTACGGACTGATCCTGGCGTTCGTGGCTATCGCCGCGGTGGGTGCCATGGTACTTCTCGGCAGTGCCATCACGACGTCGTTCTCGGACTTCGTCGAAGCAGCCGGCTTTAGCAGCGGCTAGACGGCGCTGTCGGCCGGGTCGATCATCGTTGTTCCGGTCAGCGGCGTATCGCCCTCGCTCTCGGCTGTCCAGGAGCCCCACTCATCGCCCAGGCTCCAGTCCAGCATCAGCACGTCCACCTCTTCGCCCTCTTCCACCGTGTCAACTTCGGCCGCGATTAGCGTCAGGCCGTTCGCTTTGGCCATCGAAGTTAGGATCCCGGAGCCCTGAGAGCCCGTTAGTGACGCGTAGTACTGCCCGTCGCGGCGTGTGACGGTGCAGCGCGCCAGAAACAGACGAGGATCATCAACGTTCGTGATGCGGTCTGTCGTAATCGCTCGGACTACCGGGCGCAGCCACTTTCGCTTGCCCAACATCTTCATGATCGCGGGCCGGCCGAAGAGTTCGAAGGCGACCATCGAGCTGACGGGGTTGCCAGGCAGGCCGATGTGCGGGATGCGTCGGTCGTCGCGCTGGAAGGTGCCGAAGGCCAGCGGCTTTCCCGGCTTCATCGCCACCGTCCAGAAGGCAACCTCGCCTTCCTTGGCCAGCACCTCTTTGACGACGTCATAGTCACCTTTCGACACGCCCGCCGACGTGATTAGCATGTCGGCAGCCAGTCCCTCCTGGATCTTCGCCGTCAGCGCCTCGACCGTGTCCGGGGCGATGCCCAGGAGTAGCGGTTCGCCGCCGAAGCGCCGAACTTGCGCCGCGACGCTGTAGGCGTTCGCGTCGTAGATGCGCGCGCCCTCACGAGCCTGCCCCGGTTCCAGGAGTTCGTCGCCCGTCGAGAGGACGGCGACCACCGGCCGTCGGATGACGCTCACCTCATCGCGGCCCAGCGAGGCGATGACGCCGATCTCCTGCGGGCGCAATACGGTGCCGCGCTGCAGCACGCCGTCTCCTGCCCGGACGTCCTCGCCCGCGCGCCGGATGTTGGCGCCCGTGGCGGCTGCTTTGAGCACGTGCACGCTGCCGGAGAGAGATCTCGTCTCTTCGGGTGGGCGCGTGAACGGCTCGTCCGTCTCCTCAAATGGCACGACGGCGTTGGCACCGTCGGGGATCGGGGCGCCCGTCATGATGCGCACGGCGGTGCCGGGTT
>CBDTZZ010000042.1:0-7275 GCA_965365035.1 uncultured bacterium
GTGGCGGAGCTGGCGCGCCGTGGCGCACGGCCTGTGATTGTGCACGGCGGCGGGGCGCTGATCAGCGACTGGCTGGAGCGTCTCGGTGTGCCCACGAAGTTCGAGAAAGGGTTGCGCGTCACCGACTCCGCCTCGCTCGATGTCGTCGTCGGCGTGCTCTGCGGGCTCGTGAACAAGGGACTCGTCGCGGCGCTCGAAGGGCACGGGGCCTCCGCGGTCGGGCTCTCCGGCGCGGACGGAGGTCTCTTGCAGGCGACCGTCCGCGATCCGTCGCTCGGCTTCGTCGGCGAGATCAGGACGGTCGATCCGACGCCGGTCCTGCGCATCATCGAGGCAGGCGCTGTGCCGGTGATCGCGCCTGTCGGTATCGAATACAAGGACGGCCGCGCCACCGGCCAGCTGCTCAACATCAACGCCGACACAGCCGCCGGCGCGATCGCCTCGGCACTGGGCGCGAGTGCGCTCGCCTTCCTCACGGACGTTCCCGGCGTCCAGTCCGACGGTCGAGTCCTGGAGTCGCTCTTGCCGTCGGAGGCGCAAGAGCTAACAGGCGCGGGCGTCATCGAAGGCGGTATGATTCCCAAAGTCGAAGCCTGTTTGCAGGCCGCGGCCGCTGGCAGCCGCGCCGTCATCCTCGACGGCCGCGAGGAGCACGCGCTGATCGGCGTCGCAGAGGGCACGCAGGCCGGGACAAGGGTGGGCCAGGAGTGAGCATGCAGACCGAAGACTGGATCGAGATCGAGCGCGACTTCTACCTGCAGACGGCGAAACGTCTGCCGGTCGTGCTCGAGCGCGGCGAAGGCACCGTCGTCTGGGATAGCGACGGCAAGCAGTACCTCGACTTCGTCGGCGGCATCGCCGTCACCGGCCTCGGCCACGCCAACCCCGTGATCGTCGATGCCCTGACAAGGCAGGCGCAGAAGCTCATCACGGTCTCGAACCTCTATTACACGGTTCCTCAGCTCAAGCTGGCGAAGCTCCTCTGCGAGAGCAGCGGCATGGACAAGGCGTTCTTCTGCAACAGCGGCGCAGAGGCCGTCGAGGGGCTGATCAAGCTGGCCCGCAAGTGGGGCAAGGAGAGGCGCGACGGTGCGTACGAGATCATCGTCGCCGACAACGCGTTCCACGGTCGCACGCTGGCAACGGTCGCCGCCTCCGCCAACGAGCGCTATCGGGCGCCGTTCACGCCGCTGCCCGAGGGCTTTCCCCGCGTCCCCTACAACGACATCGAAGCGATCAAAGCCGCGACGACCGGCAAGACAGTCGCCGTGCTCCTGGAGCCGTTGCAGGGAGAGGGCGGCGTCAACGTCCCGGATGACGACTACTTGCCCGCCGTCCGCAGCTGGTGCGACGAAGCGGGTATCCTGCTCCTCCTGGACGAAGTGCAGACGGGGGCCGGTCGCACGGGCAAGCTGTTCTGCTTCCAGCATTACGGTATCGAGCCCGACGCGCTGGCGATCGCCAAAGCGCTCGCTGGCGGTGTGCCGATCGGCGCCTTCCTGACGAAGGACAGCGCCGCTCTTCTCGGCCCCGGCGAGCACGGCACGACGTTCGGTGGCAACGCCCTGGCCTGCGAGGTCGGCTACTCCGTGCTCAAGTACATGATCGACAACGACCTGCCGGCGCAGGTGACGAAGCGCGGCGCACACCTGGAGCGCCGCCTGACCTCGCTCGCCGATCGCCAGCCGATGATCACCGAAGTGCGTGGCAAGGGCCTGATCTGGGCGATCGAGCTGGACCGCCCGATCTCGGAGGCCGCCGTCGGGCGTTGCCTGGAGGAAGGGCTTCTGGTCAACGGCGTCAAGCCGACGGCGTTGCGCTTCCTGCCGCCCTTCACCGTGAGCGAAGAAGAGCTGGACCGCGCCGTAGACATCGTCGAGCGCGTGCTGGGCGAACTATCCGAGGAGAAGTAATGGCTGAGAAGATCATTCTGGCGTACTCCGGCGGGCTGGACACGGCCGTCGCCATACGCTGGCTCAAGGAAGAGAAGGGATACGACGTCATCGCCCTGACCGTCGACGTGGGCATGGACCGCCAGCGCGAGGAGCTTCAATCGCGGGCGATGGCCGCCGGCGCCGCTGGCTTCGAGTGGAGCGAGGTGCAGGACGACTTCGTCCGGCATTTCGTCTTCCCGGCGGTGATGGCCGGTGCGCGGTACCAGGGCGTCTACCCCCTGGCCACCGCTCTCTCCCGGCCGCTAATCGCTCGCGAGATGGTCAACGTCGCCCGCCGCGAGGGCGCCACAGCCGTCGCCCACGGCTGCACGGCCAAGGGCAACGACCAGGTGCGCCTCGACGTCTCCGTGCAGGCTCTGGCGCCGGACCTGGCGATCGTCGCACCGCTGCGTGAGTGGCAGATGGATCGGGAATCCGAGATCGACTACGCGCACGAGCACAACATCCCGATCAACGTCACCAAGAAGAGCCCCTACAGCATCGACGAGAACCTCTACGGCCGCAGCATCGAGACCGGGCCGCTCGAGGACCCGTGGACGGAGCCCCCGGACGACGTCTGGCTCTGGACGAAGTCGCCCGCCGACGCTCCCGACGAAGCGATCTACCTGGAGATCGGCTTCGAGCAGGGCGTCCCGACGACCCTTGATGGCAAGGCGACCGATCCCGTGGACCTGATCAACGTTCTCAACGATATCGCCGGCGAGCACGGCGTCGGGCGCATCGATACGGTCGAGGACCGCCTCGTCGGCATCAAGTCGCGTGAGGTCTACGAAGCGCCGGCCGGCGTCACGCTACTGACGGCCCACGACGCCGTGGAGTCGCTCGTCCTCTCGAAAGAGCAGCGGCGCTTCAAGGCGCAGGTCGCGCAGGAATACGCGGACCTCGTCTATAACGGGCTCTGGTACGGAACGCACCATCAGGACCTGCAGGCCTACATCCAGAGCACGCAACGCTACGTCACAGGTACGGCGCGCCTCAAGCTGCACAAGGCCACCGCCACCGTCGTTGGGCGTAAGGCGCCGCGCAGCCTGTACGACTTTGCGCTGGCCACTTACGATAAGGCCGACCAGTTCGACCGCACGGCCGCCGTCGGCTTCATCAACATCTGGGGCCTGCCGGTGAAGGTGCAGTCGCAAGTACAGCCGAGTGAGGAGCTGAAAGAATGAGTGGCGAAGTCCTGCACATTCACGTCGTGCCCACCGCCGAAGGCGATCCGATGCCCGTGAACTCGGTTCGCGCGGAAGCCGGGCACGGCCTTGAGGGCGACCGCTACCATGCACACTCCGGCACGTACTCCGAGAAGGGCGGCCCCGGCCGCGAAGTGACGCTGATCGCCAGCGAGGCCATCGAGGCGCTGGAGGCTGAGTTCGGCGTCAAGCTGGCGCCGGGCCAATCGCGACGCAACATCACGACGCTCGGCATCGACCTGAACCAGTTCGTGGACAAGGAGTTGCGCGTTGGTGGGGCCGTGCTCCGCGGCGTCAGGCTCTGCGAGCCGTGCGACCACCTTGAAGGTCTCGTCGGGCAGGCCAACACGACGCGCGGTCTCGTGCACCGTGGCGGCCTGCGCTGCGACATCGTCTCCGGCGGCGTCATTCGCGTCGGCGACCAGATCACGTCTGCCTAGGCCCCCCACGCTCGTTGGAGCGTACGCTAAGCACGCGATACATTACGAGTGTGAGCACGCCTATTACGACCGTCCTTTTCGATCTCGGCAACACGCTCTGGCACATGCCGAACAAGCCTCCGCCGCGCGACATCCGCAGCGAAACGATGCGCCGCGTTGGTGGGCTGATCACCGGCTGGGGATTTGAGATGAGCGACGAGCGTCCCTACATCGGACGCGACATCCGCCTGGCCGTCGAGGAGGAGACTCACCGCGCCTTCCACGGCGACTGCGTCGACCCTGGTTATCCGGAGCTATGCCGCCGGATCGCCAAGACGCACGGCATGGATCTGACGACAGAGCAGGGTGACGAACTCTGGGAGGCCTGGAACCTGGGCGGCCAGTTCATGAACCGCGTGCTCTACCCGGACGTCATCACGACCCTCTCCGCGCTGCGAGACCGCGGCTTCCGCCTCGCCAGCGTCACCAACCGCGGCTACAGCGGCCCCGACTTCTGGGACGAGGTGCGACAGCTCGGCCTCGATGGGCTCTTCGAGGAGGTCGTCGTGTCCTGCGATGTCGGCTACTTGAAGCCTCACGCTCGCATCTACGAGGTAACGCTCGAACGCCTTGGCGTAGAGGCAATGGAGTGCTTGATGGTCGGCGACGACCTGCGCGCGGACGTCGAAGGGCCGAAGGCGCTCGGGATGATGGCAGTCTGGCGCCGGCCGCCCCCCAACAAGCCGTCACGAGCGCCTACAGACGGGGGCGCAACTGAGGCTACGGCCAGACCCGACTACGCCGTCGACCAGATGGCTGAGCTGCTCGACCTGCCCCCGCTGCAGCCCCGTCCCTAAACGTGCCCCAGGACCCTGTGCGGGACGTACGGCAGTTCCAGCGACGTTACTTCTTCGTCTGACAGGCTAACCTCGGAGGCCGCGATCGCCTCTTCGAGCTGGTACATCTTGCTCGCGCCGACGATCGGGGCCGTGATGCCGGGCTTGTGCAGCATCCAGGCCAGCGCCACCTGTGCCGGCTTCAGACCGCGGCCGTCGGCCAGCGTCTCCACTTCCTTCAACACCCCGAAGTCGGCCTCCGAATAGTACATGTGGTGCGCCATGTCGTCGGTCTTCGAGCGCGCCGTCTCGCCCGACTTGTCCGGCGTGCGGTTGCCGGCCAGGAAGCCGCGCGCCAGCGGGCTCCAGGGAATGATGCCGACGCCCTGATCCAGGCAGAGAGGGATCACCTCGCGCTCCTCTTCGCGGTAGATCAGGTTGTAGTGGTTCTGCATCGTGGCGAAGCGCGTCCAGCCGCGCAGGTCTGCGGTGTAGAGCGCCTTCGCCAGCTGCCAGGCGAACATGCTCGACGCGCCGATGTAGCGCACCTTGCCCATCCGCACGAGGTCGTTGAGCGCCTCCAGCGTCTCCTCGATCGGCGTCTTCCGGTCCCAGCGGTGGATCTGGTAGAGGTCGACGTAGTCCGTCTGCAGCCGCCGCAGCGAGTCATCGATCGAGTCGAAGATGTGCTTGCGGGAGAGCCCGCGCTGGTTGGGGCCGCCGCCCATCGGGCTGAACACCTTCGTCGCGATCACCACGTCATCGCGCTTCGCGTACTCCTTGAGCGCGCGGCCGGTGATCTCTTCGCTGACGCCCAGCGAGTAGACATCGGCGGTGTCGAAGAAGTTGATCCCGGCCTCCAGCGCCTTCTTGTAGAACGGCTTCGAGTCCTCCTCTTCCAGTATCCAGTCGCGCCACTTCGACGAGCCGTAGGTCATCGTGCCGAGGCAGATACGCGAGACGCGAAGGCCGGTGGTGCCGAGCTGGGTGTACTGCATGGGGCGCTCCTGACGTTAGAGGCGAGTTACGCCCGTATAATGAATGGCACGATGGAAGAGGGCAAGGGAGCGCAAAGCCCCACTGCGAAGGGACTCGATCGCCGCGCGCTGGACTACAGCGCGTCGGTTGGCTACGACCGCCGCCTGTACGTCTACGACATCGCCGGATCGGTCGCCCACGCCCGCATGCTTGGCGCGCAAGGAATCATTCCGGCCGGCGATGCGACGCAGATCGTGAGCGGCCTGGAGCAGATCCGCGACGAGATCGAGGCCGGAAAGTTCGAGTGGCGCGACGATCTCGAAGACGTGCACCTGAACATCGAGGTTGCGCTGCGCGAGCGGATCGGGGACGCCGGCGCTCGCCTGCACACCGCCCGCTCCCGCAACGACCAGATCGCGACCGACGTTCGTTTGTTCGTGATGGATTCGTGCGATCGCGCCGTAGACGGCGTCCGCGGCCTGCAACGGGCGCTCGTCGGCCTCGCCGAGGCTAACGTCGGCGCGGTGATGCCCGGCTACACGCATCTCCAGCGCGCCCAGCCCGTGCTCTTCGCTCACCACCTCCTCGCCTACTTCGAGATGCTGGATCGCGACGCTGCTCGCTTCTCTGCCGCCCGCGGCCACGCCGACGAACTGCCCCTCGGCTCAGGCGCACTCGCCGGCGTGCCGTATCCAATCGACCGCGAGGCCGTGGCCCGCGAACTCGGTTTCAGCCGCGTCTCGCGCAACAGCATCGACGCCGTTAGCGACCGCGACTTCGCCGTCGACTTCCACGCGGCTTCCGCGACGACGATGATGCACGTCTCGCGCCTCAGCGAAGAGATCATCGTCTGGTCTAGCGACGAGTTCGGCTTCCTGCGCCTGCCGGACGACTTCGCGACGGGCTCTAGCATCATGCCGCAGAAGCGCAACCCGGACATCGCCGAGCTGGCGCGTGGCCGCACCGGCCGTGTCTACGGCAACCTGATGGCGCTCCTGACGATGCTCAAGGGCCTACCGCTCGCCTACAACCGCGATCTACAGGAAGACAAGCAGCCGCTCTTCGACACCGTCGACGTGCTGCTGCCGACGCTCGAAGTGATGGCGGCGATGCTGCCGCGCCTCTCACTCGACGCCGAGCGCGCCGCCAGCGCTGCCGCCGGCGGCTACTTGCTCGCCACAGACGTTGCCGATTACCTCGTCGGCAAGGGAGTGCCCTTCCGCGACGCCCACCAGGCCGTCGCCGAACTCGTCCGCTACGCGACTGAGCAGGACAAACCGCTCGCCGAGCTGACGCTGGATGAGTATCGCCGCTTCTCGCCGCAGTTCCAGGAGGACGTGCTCAGCCTCGACGCCCGCGCCTCTATCGACGCGCGGGACGTGGCCGGCGGTACGGCGTCCGGACGCGTCGAGCAGGCGCTGGACGAGGCGAAGAAGCGCCTCGATGGTGCGGCATGAGCGAGGTGAAGATCGCGCCGTCCATCGTCTCGGCTGACCTCGCGTGGTTGGCGGATCAGGTGCGCGAATGCGAGGCCGCAGGCGCGCAGATGATCCACATCGACATCATGGACGGCCAGTTCGTCCCCGCCATCACCATCGGCGCGCCGATCGTCGAGGCGATCCGCCGCACGACCGATCTCACGCTCGACGTTCACCTGATGGTCGTAGAGCCCGAGAAGCAGGTCGAGCGCTTCATCGAGGCCGGCGGCGACATCATCAACGTCCACTGGGAAGCCGCCACGCACGTCCACCGCATCGTCCGCGATGTGCAGCAGCGCGGCCGCCGCGCCGGCGTCTGCCTCAACCCCGGAACGTCCGAGAGCGTCCTCGACGCTTTGCTGCCCGATCTGGATCAGGTGATGGTGATGGCTGTGAACCCCGGCGCCTCCGGCCAGCCGTTC
>CBDTZZ010000043.1:0-7072 GCA_965365035.1 uncultured bacterium
CTTCAATCTTCTGCATCTCTGATAGCTCCTTCTGCTAGGCCTCGCTGCCCGACGCTTGGGCGGGCGGCGGTGGTGGTGATGGCGGCGGTGGTGGCGGAGACGCGGGCGCTGCGTATACCGGCGCGCCGGAGTCCTCTAGATTGTAACCGCGCTCGCCGTGCTGCGTGGCGTCCAGGCCCCGCTGCTCATCTTCCTCGGACACACGGATACCGACCGTCAGGTCAAGGATTTTCAGGATGATCATAGTAACGGTGAAGGAGTAAACCATGACGACGGCGATGGCGGCGAGTTGGTCGACCATCTGGCCTGCGTTGCCGCGGAAGAGCCCGTCAACGCCACCGACCGTGGCGCTGGCGAACAGGCCAGTCGCGATGCCGCCCCAGAGGCCGCCCACACCGTGAACGGCGACGACGTCCAGTGAGTCGTCGAGGCCCGACTTGACGCGCAGCCTGACCGCCCCGTAGCAAAGCATGCCAGCCAGGGCGCCGATGATGATCGACTCGGCCGGCTCAACGAAGCCCGAAGCCGGTGTAATAGCGACGAGCCCGGCAACAGCGCCGGCGGCAGCGCCGATGACGCTCGCCTTCCCGGTGAGCGCCCAACTGACGAAGAGCCAGGCGAGGGCGGCCGCGGAAGCAGCTGCCCCCGTGACGAGGAGGGCGTTTGCGGCTAGTTCGTTTGCCGCAAGGGCGCTTCCGGCGTTGAAGCCGAACCAGCCAAACCAGAGGATAGCCGCGCCAAGCACGATGTAAGTGACGTTGTGCGGCTCCATGGCCTCTACGCCGTATCCCTTGCGCCTGCCGTACATGATCGCCGCTGCCAGCGCGGCGGCGCCGGCGTTGACGTGAATCGCCGTGCCACCCGCGAAGTCGAGCGCGTTGATGTCGCCGAACACGCCGAGGACGTCGATCTCACTGAAGGCTGACAGGAAGCCGGTGCCGAAGATCCAGTGGGCAACCGGCGCGTAAACGAAGATCGACCAGGCGGCCATGAAGATGAGGAACGTGCTGAACTTGGCACGTTCCGCAAAGGCGCCTGTGATCAGCGCTGGCGTGATGATGGCGAACATCATCTGGAAGGCGACGAACGCCTCGTGAGGAATCGTGCTGTTCGGACCCGCATCCGGGTCTAACGGCTGCATCACGACGTCCTTCAGCCCGATGAAGTCGAAGTTGCCGATGAGGCCGCCTTCTGACGGTCCAAAGGCGAGCGTGTAGCCGACGAGTATCCAGAGCACGCCCACGACCCCCATAACGATGAAGGACTGCATGATCGTGCCCAGGACGTTCTTGTTGCGGACGAAGCCTCCGTAGAAGAAGGCCAGACCTGGTGTCATGAACAACACCAGTGCGGCCGCGGCGAGCACCCAGGCTGTATCGCCGTGATTGATAAGGTCTTCTGGCATGATTGTCGCCTCCCTTTTGGAATACTTGCCGCTCAAAGTAGCACCGGCCCGGTGCCGCGATGTTACGGACGTGTTACGCACCCGTGAACGCGTTGTTACGGCCCGGGATCGTGCACTGCGCGTATCCAGCGTGGCGCAGCTGGAGCGCAGGGTGAAGCGGCGGCAGACAGAAGATCAGGCCTTCGCTATCGCCGGGGCGGACGCGTGAGGCTAGGAGGGACCGCGGAAGCGGTAGCCCACGTTGCGCACGGTCTCGATGAACGTCGTGTGACGATCCTCGATCTTGGAGCGCAGGCGACGAATGTGCACGTCGACGGTTCTGGCGCCGCCGTAAAAGTCGTAGCCCCAGACGTTGTTCAGGAGTGCCTCGCGGCTGTAGACGCGATGACGGTTGACGGCGAGGAAGCGCAGCAGCTCGTACTCCTTGAACGTCAGCTCCACCGGTCGGCCGGAGATGTGCACCGTGTAGTTCGCGAAGTCCATCACCAGCTCGCCGCACTTGAGAACGTTGCTGGAGTCGTGCCGCTGCAAACGCCAGAGCACCCGGCGCACGCGCGCCGTCAGCTCATCGGCAGACGCTCCCTCGAGCAAGAACTCGTCGGCGTCGCGCAGCGTGTCAAACGACGCGACTTGACCCGGCCCCACGATCAGCACGAGGCCTGCGCCGTCCTCCTCCTCTGCCCTTTCGACCAGCTCCCGCGCCTGGGAATCCTCGGTCAGCGAGGAAAGGTGGAGCACGACGGCGTCGACGTGCTCGGGCAGCGGGTCGGTTTCGCCCGGCAGGCGCTGTGATATGGACAGAGCCTGGCCCTCAAGAGCGTCCACGTAACCGGCCATGGCAATCTCGTCGCCGAAGAGTAGTACGTGAGGCATGGGAATGTCGCCAATGTTAGCGGCAGCGAGGAGATAGAGGCAAGCTTCCGCCGGGCGCGACTTGGCCAAGAATCTCTCGTCCGCCTGCTTTACAATGGGACCGTGAACGGAGCCCGCGACGACACGTCGGTAGACTGGCTGGCCGAGGGAAGAAAGCCGCCCTGGCTCAAGGTCCGGTTCCCCGGCGGCGAGGACTACGTGCGGCTGAAGAAGCTGATGCGCCGCGGCGGCCTGCACACCGTCTGCGAGGAGGCGCACTGTCCAAACATCGGCGAGTGCTGGGACGCCGGCACCGCTACGTTCATGATCCTCGGCGACACTTGCACACGCGCCTGCGGCTTCTGCGCCGTCAAGACGGGCCGCCCGGGTGCGCTCGACAACCTGGAACCGATGCGCGTCGCCAACGCTGTGCGAGAGATGGGCATCGCCCACGCCGTCGTCACGTCCGTCAACCGAGACGATCAGCCGGACGGTGGCGCCGGCATCTTCGCGGCGACGATCCGCTGGATCAGGCGTCTTTCGCCGGAGACGAGTGTGGAAGTATTGATCCCGGACTTCCTGGGCGACGACGACGCGCTGGCCACCGTCTGCGCCGCTGAGCCGGAGATTCTCAACCACAATACCGAGAGCGTGCCCCGCCTCTATCGCCGCGTGCGGCCAAAGGGGCGATACGAACGCACGCTCGGTCTGCTGCGACGGGCGAAGGAGTTGGACCCCGGAACGGTGACGAAGTCCGGGGTGATGGTCGGGCTCGGTGAGACCAGAGACGAACTCTTGCAGGTCTTCGCCGACCTCGCCCGCTGCGGCGTCGAGGTACTGACCGTCGGCCAGTACCTGCGGCCGAGCGCGAAGCACCTGCCGATCGAGCGCTACTACGCGCCGTCTGAGTTCGACGACCTGCGCGAGAAGGCGCTGGCACTGGGATTCAAGCACGTCGAGGCTGGGCCGCTGGTGCGCTCCTCTTATCACGCGGAGCGCCAGGTGGACGGCGTCCGCTCTACGGACCAGTCCGGAGTAAGATGACTCTGGGCAGGCGTGTAGCCACCCTTGAAAACTATGACTGAAGAAGCGAACAAGCGCCCTTATCGACAGGTCAAGAGCTCCAGGCCGGGCGACCGGGTCCTTCATGTGCGAACCCGCAAGCGACGCCTCGCCACTATCAGGCAAAAGGCTGGCGGCTCTGTCGTGGCTGCCGTCGAACTCTTCACCGACATCTTCACCCAGACCGCCATTCTGCCGGTCATCGCGTTTCTCGCCTTGCTGGTCATCCTCGTGCCTATCCCCTTGTTCCTCATTGAGCGTTCGGCCGACGACGCCGACATGACCTCATACTGGATCGGCCTCTGGTGGGCTGTGTCTGCCTTCACGACAGTCGGCCACAGCGAGGTCGGGCTGGTCACGGCCCCCGGCAGGGTGATCGGTTCCATTTTCACCATCCTCAGCGTCGCCCTCTTCTTCGGCAGCGTCATCGCCGCGTTCAGCTCCTATTTCCTGCTCACCTGGCGTAGGCCCAAGCAACAGGTCATCGATACGATCACCTACTATCTCCAGCGGGTAGACCAGCTGAGCAGCGAAGAGCTCCAGGAGCTCGAGGAGCTGACGGCCGGGGTGCTGCACACCGCCAAGGAGCGCGCCGAGGCCGAGGTTAGACACAGCCCAGCCGACGACGACTCACCCGAAGATCAGCCGCCCGGCTGACGGACGCGAGACAAACGCCTCGGTTGATTTGTCCCGGACCGAGTAGCCCAACCTCTGTGCTACGATTGCGCCGTCGCACCCCTCCCAGGTACCACGTATAGCATGACCGCGGGTGGCTGAATGGAAGATCTAGGCCTCGTAGGTAGCCTGGCCGCTGTCGTGGGCGCCGCCCTCATTGGGGGCGGAATCGCTCGCCTGCTAAGGCTGCCGGCTGTGCTCGGCTACCTGGCTGCTGGCGTTGTCATCGGCCCGAACACGCCTGGACCCAGCGCGGACGTTGAGAGCGTCCAGACGGTCGCTAATCTCGGCGTCGCGCTGCTCATGTTCACGCTCGGCGTGCGCTTCTCTCTGCGTGGGCTTGTTGAGTCGCGTGGCATCGCCTTCCTCGGCGGCGTCGTGGGCACGCTTGTCGTCCTCGTCGTGGGAATACTGGCTGCACTGGCGCTGGGGTTGAGCACGAGTGAGGCGATCATCGCCGGCATGATCGTTTCGATCTCCAGCACGATGGTCGCCTTCCGTTTGCTTGAGGACCGGGGGCTGATCTCCGGCCCCGCCGGGCGCATAGCCATCGCCGTCGCGCTCGTACAGGACCTCATCGTGGTCGCCTATATCGTCGCCGTTCCAATGGTCGGTGGCGACGGCGAGAACCTGGCCGAAGAGATCATCGTCGCAGCCCTGACAGTGACCGCGGTTCTCGGCGGCGTGTGGATCGTTGGCAGCCTCGCCGTGCCACGAGTTCTGTCGCGCGTAGCCCGGTCACGTTCGCGTGAACTCTTCTTGCTCAGCGTGATTGCGCTCGCGCTGGGGACTGCGACGCTCTCGTTCGAAGCTGGGCTGTCGCTCGCGTTCGGGGCGTTCCTGGCGGGTCTCGTTGTCTCGGAGTCGGACTACGCGCAGCGTACGATCGCGGAGGTCTTCCCGCTGCGGGAGGTGTTTGCGGTCGTCTTTTTCGTGTCGATCGGCATGCTCGTTGATCCGGGCACCCTGGTGGACGACCCGGAAATCGTTCTGGGGATCGCCGCCGTCGCAGTGCTGGGGAAGATCGTTACCGTGTCCGCGGCCTCAGCGCTTCTCGGGTTCCCGCCACGTGCGATCATCGCGGCGTCGTTGGCGCTGGCCAACATGGGCGAGTTTTCGTTCGTGCTGGCGACTGAAGCCGTGCGCGAGGATGTCATTGGCCCTGGCCTGAACGAGGCTCTTCTGACCAGCGTCGTTATCAGCATCGCGGTGAGCCCGCTGCTCTTCGCCGCCCAGGACAACATCTTCGGAGCCATGCAGCGTTTACCGCTGCTGGGCAGGATGACCGCAAGGCGGATGGAGGTCCACGTGCCGGAAGACCTGCGTCTGGCCAATCACGCGGTGATCGTCGGCTACAAAGAGGCGGGCCAGGAGGTAGCGCACATGTTGCGCGCGCGCAACTTCCGCTACGTCGTCATCGACGAAGACCCCGGCGCTCTGCGCACGCTGGCAGAGCAGGACGTGCCGTACATCGTGGGCAACGCGGCCCTGCCCCTTGTTCTGGAACAGGCGGCGCTGGAGAGAGCGCGTGTGCTGGTCGTGACGACGGGCGATCCGAGCATGGTGGAGGGGATCGTTATCACCTCGCGCGAACTTAACCCGCGGATTGATGTCGTGGCGCACGGCGCGTTTGAGGAGGGGAGACATCGCCTGCGCGAACTCGGGGTGTCGCAGATCGTGAACGCGGAGTTCGAACTGGGGATACAGTTCGTGCGGCACACGCTGCACCGCTTCGGGCTATCGAACGCGGAGGTTCAGGCGATCGTCAGCCGCCGCCGGCGCGACGTGTTGCGCTAGGCTTCGGTGATTTCGATGCTGATGATCTTGTCACCAGGACCACTTGGGTTGGCCGACGGATCGCGCGCCGTGATGCACTTGACGACGTCGATGCCGTCGGTAACCTGAGCGAACACGGTGTACTGGCCGTTCAGGCTCGACGCATTGTCCAGCGTCACAAACCACTGGCTGCCGGCGCTGTCGGGATCGTTGGTCCGCGCGGCGCCGACAACGCCCTCGGTGTACGGCACCTCGGTGGTGAACTCAGCCGGAACGGTATAGCCGGGTCCACCGCTACCTGTCCCTGTGGGATCGCCGGCCTGCGCCACGAAACCCGGGATCACACGGTGAAACGTCACGCCGTCATAGTAGCCGTCGCGGGCGAGGAAAACGAACGAATTGACGTGCTGCGGCGCCAGATCCGCCCGCAACGTCATCGTGAAACTGCCGCGTTCAGTCTCAATCACGGCGGTGTAGGTCTTTGAGGTGTCGATGGTCATTTCAGGGGCGCTGTCGTAAGACTTCACTGTGACCTCCGGTGCTTCTTCTGTGGGCTGTGGACAGTCGTTGACCGCCGCCGCCGGTGACGGCGTATCAGTCGCGGAATCGTCGGAGTCGTCGCCGCAGGCGATCGCCAGGACGGCGATTCCGGCTGCGGCGAGCAGAATTAGTCCACGTGTCCAGGGCATACTCATGCGATTATCCCGTTCACTTCCCCTACGGTCAAAACGCCCGATGGTATCCCATTCCGGCCCGGCGGCGTTTATCCTATGAATGAGCGACGACGAATAGCGGAGGAAGCGATGGACAACAGGCCGATAGGGTTGCTCGACTCTGGCGTCGGCGGGCTCTCGATCTGGCGGACGATCCGCAAGCTGCTGCCAGACGAGAGCATGGACTTCCTGGCCGACAGCGGGCACGTCCCCTATGGCGAGAAGTCGAAAGCGGAACTGTGCGACCTCGCTTCTCGCATCACGCGCTTTCTCCTGGACCGCGACGCCAAGCTCATCGTCGTCGCCTGCAACACCGCCACCGTCCACGCCCTCGCTCACCTGCGCGAGACGTTCCCGCAGACGCCGTTCGTGGGCGTCGTGCCCGTCGTGAAGACGCTCTCCAGCCGAACCCGCACCGGGACGATCGCCGTGCTCTCTACCCCCGCGACGGCGTCCAGCGAGTATCTGGCGGACCTGATCCGTGAGTTCGCGCCCGACAAAGAGGTCGTCAACGTGGGCTGCGACGGCCTGGAGAACCTGGTCGAGGCGGGCGAGGTCCGCACCCGCGCCACGACGGCGCTCCTGGAGC
>CBDTZZ010000044.1:0-7010 GCA_965365035.1 uncultured bacterium
GCGCTGGAAGAAGCCGTCTTCGATCGCCGGGATCACGCCGCCCAGGTCCTCGACCTTGTTGAAGTAAGCACGGGCGGCGGTTTCGGTCTCGTCGGTGAGTGTCTCGACGAAGTAGGAGCCGCCCAACGGGTCAGCCGTGTTCGCTACACCCGATTCGTGCGCGATCACCTGCTGTGTGCGCAGCGCGAGGCGAGCGGCCTTCTCGCTCGGTAGCGCCAGCGCTTCGTCCATGGAGTTCGTGTGGAGGCTCTGCGTTCCACCCATGACCGCGGCCAGCGCCTGGACGGCGGTGCGGATGAGGTTGACCTCCGGCTGCTGCGCCGTCAGCGAGACGCCGGCGGTCTGAGTGTGGAAGCGCATCCACCAGGAGCGCTCGTTTTTGGCGCCGAACGTCTCGCGCATCTCGTGCGCCCAGATCCGGCGCGCCGCACGGAACTTGGCCACTTCTTCGAAGAGATCGTTGTGCGCGTTAAAGAAGAACGACAGGCGCGGCGCGAAGTCGTCGATATCGAGGCCTCGGTCGAGGCACCAGCGGACGTACTCAAAGCCGTCGCTCAGCGTGAAGGCCAGCTCCTGCACCGCCGTCGAGCCGGCCTCGCGAATGTGGTAGCCGGAGATCGAGATCGTGTTCCACTTCGGCATCTCACGCGAGCCGAACTCGATCGTGTCCACGACGAGGCGCATCGAGGGCTCTGGCGGGAAGAGAAACTCCTTCTGCGCTATGTATTCCTTGAGGATGTCGTTCTGAATCGTGCCGGCGAGCTGCGAGCGCTTGACGCCGCGCTTCTCGGCGGCGGCGATGTACATCGCCCAGATGACGGCTGCCGGGGAGTTGATCGTCATCGAGGTTGTGATGTCGGCTAGTGGCAGCCCGTCGAGCAGGATCTCCATGTCGCGCAGGGACGAGACGCCGACGCCGCACTTGCCGAACTCGCCCAGCGCCTCCGGCGCGTCGGCGTCGTAGCCGTAGAGAGTCGCCATGTCGAAGGCGATGGAGAGGCCGCTGGTGCCTTGCGAGAGCAGGTAGCGGAAGCGCTCGTTGGTCTCCTCGGCGGAGCCAAAGCCGGCGAACATGCGCATCGTCCAGAGCTTGCCGCGGTAGCCCGTTTCGTGGATGCCGCGTGTGAACGGGTACTGGCCGGGGGCGTCGGGGCGCTTGCCGTCACCGGGGACGTCCTGCGGCCCGTAGACAGGCTCTATCGGCACGCTTGAGGTGGTGACGAATCTGCGCCCGTCCTGAGCGCGGTCGACGGGTTTACGGTCGGCGTTATCGGTGCTCATGATCAGGCTTTCAAGGATAGCACCCAGGCACGACGCCGACGCTGGGTTTCTGTGCTGGAGTCCTCGCCTCGGCGCTTGCCCTTGACAGTGCGTGATACATTAGCTTACGCGTCTGAGCGTATTATTTGGAGCACGAGACTTGACAGACGAGCCGTTCGACAATTATTTGGACCTTGTGGATGCCGCCCGCATCCTCGGTATTCACCCGCAAAGTTTGCGGCGCCTGATAAAGCAGAAGAAGGTGCCGGCCGTTCTCTTCGCCGGGAAGTACCTGATTGAGCGTTCCGCGCTCCAGCAGTTCAAGTCGAACTATGATCCGCGACCCGGCCGCAAGGCCATTCGCCGTCTCCTCTAGCCCGTTGCCGACCTACTCCACGCCGCGCTCAGAGCGCCGCTGTTTCAGGTAGTCGATGCTCTTTCGGTACCACTGCTCCTCGATCTTCTCGCTCGCCATCAGGTAGTTGAGCATCGCCTCTAGCCCCAGGATCGAGTTCAGGTTGTACCCGCGCCCTTTCAGCCGTTCGCGAGCGCCCTCCTCGCGGTCCACGAGCACGAGCACGTCGCGGACGAGGAGGCCGGCGTTAGTGCGCAAGAACTCCGCCGTCTCGACGATGCCGCCGCCCGTCGTCACGAGGTCGTCGATGAGCAGCACGTGCTCGCCTTCCTCGTAAACGCCTTCGACGAAGACTCGGCTGCCGTTGCGTTCCTTCGCCGGGTGCACGTAGATCATCGGCGTCGTGGTGCGCAGCGAGAAGGCCGTCGCCAGGTGCAGGCCGCCGAACGGGATGCCGCAGACACGCTGGTAAGGCTCTACCTGCGGGTGGAGCTTGGATTGCAGCGTCTGCACCTTCTCCTGCATGACGCGGGCCGCGCGCGCCAGCGCCCGAGGGTTGCTAACGAGCTTGCGCAGGTTGACGTAAACCGGAGAGTTGATCGTAGTCCGGCCCATCGTGAAGTCGCCGAACTGTACGGCGTCCACTTCGTGCAACGCCTGTGCGAGCCATTGGTTGCCTACGTCTTCAGCTGTCATTGGCGGGAGAAATGAGAGGTGCGTGTCGCCCGGGGCGCCCTACGGGCGCGTTCTGATGCCGGGAAAATATAGCGCGACGATAGCACCGCGCGAGCAAAGCTGTCAACATGCGCCCGGCTGCTTCAGCGGCGCTGGTCCGGTTCGCCGTTCGTGAAGCGCGGCTTGTACGCCGGGTCCCGGCCACTCACCTGATCGCTGTGCATACGGTCGTGGCGGTAGTAGGAGCGCAGCCACTGCATCACCGTAAGCGTGCCAAACATCTGCTGCGTCGCTGTCCGCTCGAACTGTTCCGCTGCGATGTCGTCAATCACGGCCTCGGTCAGCCCGCGCTGGCGGCGCATCTCCGCCAGGTGCTCCGCGGCGGTGTGATCGTGCGCCTTCGGAAGGGCGATGGCAGGCGGCTCGCCCAGGACGCTGTCGACGTTGGGATTGTCCTCGGTCAGCGCTCTCTCCACCCAGGCGCGGTAGGCCGTCTCCATTTCGCACAGGTGGGCCATCTGCTGTTTCGCGCTCCACTGGCCTTCGCCGCTGGTGGAACGCTGGGCCTCTTCCTCGTCCAGGGCGTCGAGCTCGTCGAGCAGCTTGCCACGCTCGGATTGCATCTTTTCCCTCAGCTCTCGTATCTGCTCATCGCTCGCCATTCGCGGCTCCTTTCACGGCGGAGCATCACCTTCGGCGGCGGGGCCTGTCAAGCGCTACAATAGAAGCAGCGACCAGTTGGAAAAAGGAGCCCCAGAGATGGCGACCAAGGACCCGCGCGAGCCCTTCACACGCATTAGTGTTGACGAAGCCAAAGAGATGATGGACAGCGGCGCCGCAGTAATCGACGTTCGCGAACCGCACGAATACACCTCTGGCCACGTGCCAGGAGCGGCGCTGATCCCGGTGAACAGCGTCTACAAGCGCCGCGAGGAGCTGCCGAAGGAGCAAGACGTGATCTTCGTCTGCGCCCTCGGTCAGCGCAGCGCCCTCGGAGCGGAGATGGCCGCTGCCGCCGGCCTCACGCGCATCTTCAACCTTGAAGGCGGCACCGAGGCCTGGATCAAGTCGGGCCAGACCGTCGAAAAGTGACGCGGCCCCGCACCATTCTCTTCGACATCGATAACACGCTGCTGAACTCCGGCGGCGCCGGCGGCCACGCCATGAGCCGCGCCTTCGCTGATCTATTCGGTGTCGACGACGCCTTCGGCAAGATCGAGTTCAGCGGACGCACGGATCTCTTCATCCTGCAGAGCGCTCTTGAGCAGGGCAAAGTCGAGGGCAGCGCGGAGGATCATATGGGTGCCTTCGTCAGCGCCTACGCACGCCTGCTACCGGCGTCCCTCGTGGAACGCAACGGGCAGGTCATGCCCGGCTTCCCCCAACTGCTGGATGAACTGCGTGAGGCTGGTGTGCAACTCGGCCTGGCGACCGGCAACTTAAGCGAGGGTGCGCGTCTCAAGCTCGAGTTCTACGAGCTGGCCGGTTACTTTGCCGGCGGCGGCTTCGGCGAGGTTAGCCGCGAAAGGTCGGAGGTCGTTGCGGTGGCGATCCGTGAAGTAGCAGACGGAGCGCAGCCAGAGGACATCATGGTTATCGGGGACACGCCGCATGACATCACGGCAGCGCTGGCCAACCGCGCGATCGGCGTCGGCGTCGCCACCGGAAGCTTCAGCGTCGATGAGCTCCGCGAGTCAGGTGCGCACATGACGTTCGAAGACTTCTCGGACTACAAGTCGTCGGCGGAGCAGCTGCTGAACTTCGAACCCGGCGCTTAACCCGAGGCGTCCTCGCCCTGGGTCGGCACGGAGATGCCGAGAGTCTCTGCCTGATGCGCCAGAATCGCCTCGTTGACCGCCGGGATCGACGTGGCGCCAGCCTTGATGAGCCCGTCGAGGATCTGCTGGCGGTCGGCGATCGCGTCGTCCAGCTCGTCCGGCGTCAATCCCGCCCATTGTGCGAACGCCTGGCGGACGCCGCTCTGGGGGAAGAGCCGGAACGAGTCATCGTCCTGGTTCCACTCGGCGGCGCGCGAGATGCGATGGCCGTCGCCGTCTGCTTCCAGCATCGCCACTTCTGTAATGCGGCGGATGATTCCCTGCTGGCGCCCGATGAACATCGGCACGATGAACGTTAGATGCGCGACGTGGCTCTTGGGGATCGACAGGTCTCGTTCCAGTTGCGCGAGGACGCCGTCGACGGTGTCGGCGTGCATCGTCGTGCCCAGGCGATAGCCCTGCGACAACAGCTCGAACGCCTTACGGGCGTGGTCGTCCCAGGTGTAGACGGGGATGTGGTCGCTCATCTCGTTGACCAGGAGGTACGTGGCGTACTCGGCCGATACCGGCGGCAGCGCGAACGTCTCGCCCTCGCCGCGCGTGAAGTAGACCATCGTATCGGGGAGCGTGAACGACATCAGCGCACTCAGCGTTGTCGTCTTGCCGCTCGACGGTGGGTCTGCGGCGACGATCATCGAGGCGCCGTGTTCCATCGCCACCCAGAACATCGCCGCCACCGCCGCCGACATATTGCCGGCCATGATCAGCTCGGCGATCGACATTGGTGTCGGCGGCTCCCAATGCCACCCCCACCAGCTCGTCGGTTGGTTCAGCGCTCGCATTTCTCGATGATACTCCACTCGTATCCTGTCCCTGCCTGCGGCGCCCTGCTACAATGCCGCCAGTGCGCGCCGCTTTTTGTACCGCCAAAGAGACGATGGAAGTCCGCGAGACGGACGAGCCGAAGGCCGGACCGGGCGAGGTTCTGGTCCGAGTCCGGCAGTGCGGTATCTGTGGCAGCGACCTTCACTTCTACAACGGTCACCTGCCGCCGTCGCCGGCCTCGCTGGGCCACGAGTTCACGGGAGAGATTGCGGCGCTGGGCGAAGGTGTGGAGGGGTTCGCAGAGGGCGACCGCGTCGCCGTCGAGCCGATACGCGCCTGCCAAACGTGCAGTTACTGCCTCAGCGGCCACTACAACCTCTGCCGGGCCCGCATCCTTCTCGGCGCCTACCATCCGGGCGGCCTCGCGGAGTACATCGCGGTTCCCGCGTACGCTCTCTACACTCTTCCCGACAACGTCGACTTCGAGGTCGGCGCACTGACCGAGCCGCTGGCGGTCTGCGTTCACGGCCTGCATCTCGTCGGCCTCACCGCCGGCGAGAGGGTGCTGGTGCTGGGCAGCGGGACGATCGGGCTCTTCTCCGTGCTGGCAGCGCGTCACTTCGGCGCGAGCGAAGTGATCGCGACGTATCGACACGATCACCAGGGCGAGGCGGCGAAGGCGATGGGCGCGACGCGCATCCTGAAAGACAGCGAGCTTGGAGACCTGAAACGCGGAAGCGTCGACGTCGTCGTGGAGACCGTGGGTGGCAGCGCCCCAACGCTCGGTGAGGGGCTCAGGCTCGTGCGCTTCGGTGGTCGCGTCTCGGTGCTCGGGCTGTTCACGCAACCGGTGCAGCTGGACGCGCTCTCGCTCATGCGCAACGAGATCACCGTCACCGGGGGGATCACCTACTGCAGGCCGGGCCAACAGTCTGACTTCGATGTCGCGTTGGGCATCATCGCCGCGGATCCGGAGCGGGTGAGGCGGATCATCACGCACCGCTTCCCGCTGGACGACGCGGGCTCAGCGTTTGCCACGGCGGCAGACAAGAAGCAGGGCTCGCTCAAGGTGCACATTCAGGTCTAACGAGGCCGCGGCAGGAGCGGGTTGCGGCGCAGGACCCGCGATATCAAGAACGACACCAGCGAGATCACCAGGGCGCCGATGAACGCCGGCCAGAAGCCGTCGATCGCGAACTGGATGCCCAGCCAGTCGCACAGCAACTCCACGAAGAGCACGATTATGGCGTTGACGACGAGTACGAAGAGGCCCAGCGTAATGAGCTGCAGCGGGAACGTCAGCAGCATCAGTATCGGCCGCACGAACGCCCGCAGCACGACGTAGATCGCGGCCGCCAGGAGCAGCGCCTCTGAGCCTTCGATTACGAAGCGGTCGGAGTCGTAGAAGACGTCGTTCACGAACCACTCGGCGGCCAGAAAAGCGACGATCGTGATCGCCCAGCGGACCATGACGCGGGCGATCCACGGCACTTCGCCGCGATCCCAGGGAGGCTCGCTGTAGTCCCAGTAGCTGTAGTGAATCTGGCGCAACTCTCCCGCATCTTAAGGTAATCGCCGGTGCCTCGCTCGCCGGGTGCCAAAGGGGTTGACCGGCACGGCTTCCAGCGCCCACCCTATGCCGGGGAGGGATATATGGACGCCTACAAAGCCGTTACGACCAAGCGCGACACGCGCCTCTATTCCAACGAGCCGATCGCCGACGAGGCGCTGCGCCGAGTGCTTCAGGCGGGACGGATGGCGGGCTCCGCGAAGAACCGCGAGCCGTTCCGCTTCGTCGTCATTCGGGACAAGGATCACATGGCGAAGCTGGCGGAGTGCGGCGACTTCGCACAGCCGCTCAGTCCAGCGACAGCCGCCATCGCCGTCTGCCTGAACCCCGACGGAATGGACTTCGACGCCGGCCGCGCCGCTCAGAACATGATGATCGTGGCCTGGGACGAGGGCCTCGCATCGTGCCCGCTGCGCATCCACAACGCCGACTGTGGCCGCGAGGTGCTGGGCCTGCCGGAAGGCTGGCATATCGCCATCGTCGTGGCGCTGGGGCATCCCCAGCCTGGCACGTCGATGTCGCAGGACCGCGCGCGTAAGCCGTTCGA
>CBDTZZ010000045.1:0-6955 GCA_965365035.1 uncultured bacterium
TGAAGTACTCAGGCCAGGTCTGCACGCCGATGGGGCCAACCAGCTTCTTGCGGTCAGCCGTGGCGTAGAAGTTCCCTGTTTCGCTATCGTCCAGATCCGCGGCGTCGAGATAGCGGCGCGCGCCGTTTTCGACGGACCCTGCCATGCCCATCAGAGGGCCAACAATCTTCATCATCGGCACCATGACGGCGCGCATGATGAAGGGTGCGTCGCGCGTGATGCTAGTGGCCGGCGCTGAGCCGGGCGACACCGCGTTGACGGTCATTCCGGCCGGCAACTTGCGCGACAACGCCGCCGCCCACCAGGCGACCACCATCTTGGCAGTGACGTATTCGTTGGTTGAGTTGAACTCGTACGGCCCCTTGATGCGGGCCAGCGCATCGACGGCTGCGACCCGGTCGCCGCCAAAGAGGTCGTCGGCGACCTTGCCGACATCGTGGACGTTCATCGTAGGAAGGTTGCCTCGGGCGCCCTCAGATCCGGCGATGACGATGCGCGCTCCTGGGCCAAGAATCTTGTCGCCAAGCAGGCGCATGGTCATGACGTGATGTCCGACGAGTGTGGAGGCCCATGTGATCTCCACGCCGTCGGAGTTGAACTGAGGTTTCCCACCGGATGCCGCTGCGTTGAGCAACAGAAAGTCGATGGTTCCGCCACGATCGCGCAGCTCGTCGCATGCCTTGTTCGCAGAAGCGACCTCGGAGGTGTCCACGGCGAGTAGGGCAAAGGGATCCTTACCGGTGCGCTCGACTAGCCGCACGCGCGCGGCCTCTGCCTTGGCTTCGGTTCTGCAGGCCAGGATCACCTTTCCCCAGCCAGCCTCGGCGAGCTGCGCCGCTGCTTCGAACCCGAGGCCCGAGTTCGCCCCAGTAACCAGGGCCGTCTTACTACTTGGCTCGCTCATCGTGGTCCACCCTTCTCTCCTTAGTCACTGTCTGAGCATGCGTCGGGACGATTACTAGCAGCGGATTGGCAATACTTACATGGAACTGCGCGGAAACGAATCCTCGACGGTTGAGGGGCTACTTGTCGGAGCGGCCGATGCTCTGGCGATAGCGCTCGTTCATCTTGTCTTCCGCCTCGCGCTGCGCCTTCTTCGCTTCGCCCAGAGCCTCGTCGAACTGCTTACGCAGGCCGTCGAGGGCGGCGCTGGCGCTGCGGGCGCCGTTGGCACGGGCCTCGGCCAGGCTGCCGCCGGAGTCTTCGTCTTTCTCCGATGCCAGCAGGACGGAGGCGGCGAATCCGATGCAGAGGCCGATGAGCAGTCCGAGTATGAATCGCATGCTACTGCTCCTTCTTCTTCTTACCGCGGCCGGCAACCTTTGAGGCGACGTTAACGAAGCGCTTGGCCCCGGCCGCGACGCCATACGCCTTGACCACGGGCTTGACCGCGTTGTCGGAAACGAAGGCGACGGTGCCCTTTACGTTCTCGGTGGTCTCCTTCACGTTCTTGGCTGCTGGCCGCACGTATTCCTTCATGATGCTGCGAATACGGTTGAGGATGTTAAAGCCGAGGTAGCCGCTGATCAGCGCGATGATGATTCCGAGCAGGAAGAGGAGCGTGCCGGCGACCATGAACATCATGATGAACAGGTCGCGCCATTCCTCGGGGGTGTCTATGTAGCCTAGCTCCACGGGTCAGGGCCTCCTCTTGCGTCGAAGTCTCGGGGCGGCAGTCGGCGGACGGCGGTGATTATACCAAAGAGTTTACGTAGTCGCCCGCGTAGCTAGAGGCGCTCGACGATCGTTCCGCCGCCGAGAACTCGCTCGCCGTCGTAGATCACAACGGCCTGTCCGGGTGCGACCGCGCGCTGCGGCTTTTCGAAGCGCACCGTGGCCGTCCCGTCCTTCACCTCGACCGTCGCCGCCGCGGGCTCGGCGCGGTAGCGGATGCGGGCCTGCACGTCGGCGCCCGGGGCGGGCGGCTCGCCGCTCACCCACGTCAGTTCGTCGGCGATCAGATCCGTCGCCATCAGCTCGCTCTGCGGGCCGACGACGACACGGTTCTCGTCCGCGTCGACGTTGACGACGAAGAGCGGCTCTTCGCCACCCCGCGCGGGCAGGCCGCGCCGCTGGCCGATGGTGTAGTCGACGATTCCTTCATGCTGCCCGACGGTCTCGCCATCCAGATCGACGATCTCTCCGGCCATCACGGGCACCCGATCGCGGACGAACGCCCGATAGTCGCCGCTGGGGATGAAGCAGATGTCCACGGAGTCCGGCTTGTCGGCGTTGGGCAGCGACCACTCCTGCGCCAGGTTGCGGATGTCCGCCTTGGGATACTCGCCGACCGGGAAGAGCGTGCGTGAGAGTTCCGCCTGACCCAGCGTGTACAAGACGTACGACTGGTCCTTGTCCGGATCGATGGCCCGCAGCAGCTCGGCCTGATCGCCGTGGCGGACGCGGACGTAGTGTCCGGTCGCCAGATAATCGGCCTCGAGGGCGATCGCGTGCTCCAGCAGGGGCCGGAACTTGACGCGGTCGTTGCAGGTAAGACAGGGGTTCGGTGTGCGGCCACGGCTGTACTCCGCGACGAAGTGATCGACGACGTCGGCCTGGAACTCCCGCTCCAGGTTAAGCACGTAGTGACGGACGCCCAGCACGTCGGCGGCGGCGCGGGCATCGGCGGTGTCTTCGACGGAGCAACAGCGCTTGTGGTGGCGGGCCGCCTCCGGGTCTTCTTCGGTCCACAGGCGCATGGTGATACCGATCACCTCGTACCCCTGCTCCACGAGGAGACCGGCGGCCACGGAGGAGTCGACGCCTCCGGACATGGCGATGACTGCGCGCTTCTTAGGCATGACTGTTCCCATGTTATACTTAGTGCCCCCAGGAAGGGTAGAAATCCACTCTCAGGAGCGCATCTGCAAGCCGAACAGCTGGCACACCGAATAACGGACATTCTCTCCGAAAAACAGGCGGAAGACATCCTGCTGCTGGACATTAGCAAGGTATCGTCTTTCGCCGATTATTTTGTCATCGCCAGCGCCGGCTCCGACCGCCAGATCGACGCCATCCTGCAGACGATCGACGAGGATCTGCGCAAGGCCGAGAAGGTTCGTCCGCGGGGCAGCGAAGGCACACCGAAGACCGGCTGGGTCCTGCTCGACTACGGCGATGTTATCGTGCATATCTTTGGGACTGAGGAGCGCTCTCGCTACGATCTCGAGAGCCTCTGGGCGAACGCTATCCCCGTCGTGCGCATTCAGTAGCGGCGGCTCAGGGCGCTTCGGTCAGGACGCGTCTTCGAAGATCCAGCGGTCGACGTCGCGAGTGTAGTTGAACAGTTGCGACTCGTCGAAGAAGAGCGCGATCTCGCGCGCCGCTGAATCCGGTCCGTCCGAGCCGTGGATCAGGTTGCGGCCGAGTTCGACGCTGAGGTCGCCGCGGATCGTACCGGGCTCGGCCTCTGCCGGGTTTGTCGCGCCCATCGTCTTGCGCACCACCTCGATCGCGCGCGTACCCTCGAGCACCGCGGCGATGATCGGGCTGGACGTGATGTATTCGATCAGCCCGTCGTAGAACGGCTTGCCTTCGTGCTCCGCGTAGTGGCGTTTTGCCAGCGCTTCGTCCACCTGCAGCAGGCGCACGCCGACTATTCGCAGACCGCGCGACTCCAACCGCGAGATGATCTCGCCGGCGAGGCCGCGCTGGATGCCGTCAGGCTTCACCAGGATCAGCGTTCGTTCTCTCATGTCGCGTCCGATTCTAGGCTGCGTGCGGCCTAGCCGCTACTTCTTCTGGGGCCCGATCGCGGGCGGCCGCAGATACACCGGTGCGATGAGCGCTGGTTCGTGCGCTGCGCCGGCCTCGAGCCGGGCGTGTCCCAGCTCCGCGAGGGCGACCGCTCGGCCCAGGGTGGTGGGTTCGGCGATCTCGGTGACTTCGCCGGCGCGCGCTGCGAGCAGCGCCGTCAGCTCCTCGTCGATCTCGCCGGTGAGGAGCGTCAGCTGTCGCAGGCTATCGGCCAGCTCGTCGGGTGTTGTGAGATGGGGCGGCGCGAGTTCGCGCCACGGGTCGTCGCGGTAGGTAGCCCAGGCCAGGTCGCCGCGTCCGGCCCGGTGCACGGCGATGATGTCGCCCGCGAACGAGGCGTGCGGGTAGGCGTCCAGCTCCAGGCGGCCGACGCCCACGAGCGGTATGTCTGATGCTCGCGCCAGCCCCTGCGCCGTCGCGACGCCGACGCGCAGGCCGGTGTACATGCCGGGACCGATCGAGACGAACACGGCCGTCAGATCGCTCGGCGTCTTCGAAACCTCCGCCAGCAACCGTTCGATCGCCGGCAGAAGCTCGACGCTGTGATTCCGCTGACACTCCCAGGTCGACTCTGCGATCACTTCGCCTCCGCGCGAGAGCGCGACCGAAGCCAGCGCCGAGGCCGTGTCGATCGATAGCTCCGTCACTTGCCGAGCGCCTCCGCCAGCGCTCTTGCTCGCGCGCCCTTGGCTTCGGCCGTGATCCGTCGTGTCTCCGGGCCGTTCACCTCGAAACGCAACGTGAGGCGCTCCCCCGGAAGGACGACATCGCCGCGCTCGGGCCACTCGACGACGAGGATGCCGTCGCGGCTGATCTCCTCAAGCGCCAGGTCCTCGACCTCGGTCGGCGAATCGAGGCGGTAGAGGTCAGCGTGGAAGAGGGTGAGCCGACCCACGTACTCGCCGAGCAGGACGAACGACTTCGACGACACGGGGCCCTGGAAGTCGAGGCCGCGCGCCATACCCTGCACGAACACAGTCTTGCCGGCGCCCAACTCGCCGGAGAGGAGGATCACGTCGCCGGCCTGTGCGGCCCGGCCCAGCGCCTCGCCCAGCCGTCGGGTTTCTTCCGGGCTGCTCGACTCCAGCGCGCTCACGAGCGGAACGCATCCCAGCCTGTGTGCGCGAACTTGATCTCGTTTCCGTCGTCATCGAATAGGGTCGCGCGCGGCGGCCCCTCCGCGATCTCTCCGATCACCGTCACACCCGGAACTTCCGAGACAGCCGCCGCCGGTCCGATGACTAGCAGTTCGTAGTCCTCGCCGCCGGTGCAGGCCAGCTCGAGCGCGTCATCCGGGAAGGCGGCGCGCAGGCCGTCGCTCAGCGGCAGCTCCGCCGCCCGCAGCAGTGCGCCGATGTTCGACATCTCGCAGACGTGACCGACGTCCTGCAGGAGCCCGTCAGAGACGTCGATGCCGCAGCGCACGCCGGCCTCGACAGCGGCGCGTCCGGCGTCGATCCGCGGCGTCGGCCGCGTGTGTCGCTGGACGATTGGATCGTCCGGCGCTGTGCCAGCCTGCAATAGCCTGAGACCGGCGGCTGAATCGCCCAACGTGCCTGTGACGGCGATGACGTCTCCCGGCCGGGCGGCGCTCCGCCGCAGCACGAGCGCCTCGCCGTTCCCTTGTGCGGCGCGTCCCGTGAGGGCGACGGTGACGCTGGCCTGCGGTGCACGCACGATGTCTCCGCCGGCGATGATCACGCCGTACTCGCGGGCTGCCTCACCGAGGCCGCGATAAAGCGCGTCCATCGACTCCGCTGGCGTCGCCGGCGGAAGGGCCAGCGTGACGAGCGCGAAGAGCGGTGTACCGCCCATCGCCGCGATGTCGCTCAAGTTGGCGGCCAGCGCCTTCCAGCCGACGTCCTGCCAACGGGCGGGCTCCGGCAAGAAGTGGACGCCCTCGACCATCGCGTCGGTCGTCGCGATCAAGTACTCGCTGCCGACGCGCCAGACGGCGGCGTCGTCGCCGGGGCCGACGATGAGGTCAGGAGAGCCTTCGGCGCCAACGATCCGGGTCAGGCGCTCGATCAGGCCGAATTCGCCGAGCTGTGAGACGTCCACAAGGCCATTATTGCGCACCAAACTTTGCTGGTCGAAGCGATTTCAATCTCTACCCAGTGGCGATCGGTCAGAGTAGCGCGACGATTGCGGCGAGCATGCTGGCGCAGTCATTGGCCTCCGCGTCCGGAAATTCGTCCCAGCTCCGGGGCAGTTGCGAAGCATGGCGTCCTGTTCGCAAGCGGACCGTGCGCATCCCCAGCAGACGCGCGGGTGCTACGTCGTTGTCAATGCGGTCGCCTACCATTACGCACTCCTCCGGAAGCACATCCAATTGCTCGCAGGCGTGGAGAAAGAGGCGCACATCCGGCTTGCGATATCCGTGTGAGCCGCTTACGCCCTGGTAGCCGAAGTAGTCTGCAACGCCGCACTCACGCAAGCGGTCGATGACCTTCGCCGGTTGGTTGGCCGCCAGGCCGAGGCGAAGGCCACGATCAGACAACGCCTGCAGCATCTCAGCCACACCGCTGCGCAGCTCGAAATTCGTGCGCTCATGGCTACGCTCCTCCATCCGTTGATACACGGAAATCGCGAGCTTGCGATCGCCGGCGGCGAGTGTCCAGATCACCGATCTGTATGCGTTCGGGGCGAACGAATCGATCGCCGCGCGCCAGGCACGCGCGTAGTCCTCATCGGAGACGCTGATGCTCGCGGCCTCTAAGCCGGATCGGAGATCCTCGTCGATCAAACGCTCGTGCTCGACCTCCGTGTTCAGCGGGCCGCCGACATCAAACAGAACTGCGCGTATAGTCATTGCTGCTCGATCAGACCGAATTCGCCGAGCTGTGAGACGTCCACGAGGCCATTATAGGAGCGGCCCGGACGTTAGGAGCAGATGTACAAGGATCGTCGCAGCAGGCCCGCCTCGATGGCGCTCGACTGCACTCCGAGATCGCTCTGCCGTTCGCTGAACGCCGCCTCGCCCTCCGCGGCAATCAACTCGAAGGCCTGTTTGTCACGCTCCGTCTCCCAGGCTCTTGAGGTGCGAAGGAATTCTGCGGTTAGATCGGTCTCTTCGATGTGGCAGGGATATTTTGATACGCAGTGCAGCAGGGCCAGATGATCGGGCCGGAGCCAGCGGAACGCGGCTGTGATGGACTTACCGATCTCGGCGTCTGTCGCCCCGCCCGTTGACATAATC
>CBDTZZ010000046.1:0-6948 GCA_965365035.1 uncultured bacterium
AGCGCCAGGGAGGCGACGATCATCGTCCCGTAGGTGATCGGCATGTACTTGCGCAGGCCACCCATGAGGCGCATGTCGAACGTGCCCGTGGCGTGGTTAACGGAGCCGGCACCCAGGAAGAGCAGCGCCTTGAAGAAGGCATGCGTGAAGAGATGGAAGATGGCGGCGACCATGCCACCGACGCCAAGCCCCATCATCATGTAGCCGAGCTGACTGATCGTTGAGTAGGCCATGACACGCTTGATATCGGTGGCGACGATACCCAGCAGGGCCGCCCCGATCGTCGTGATCGAGCCGATGATGGCGATCGTAAGGAGCACATCCTCGGAGACCGCGAAGACGGGGTAGAAGCGCGCGACGAGATAGACACCGGCGGCGACCATCGTCGCGGCGTGGATCAGCGCGGAGACGGGCGTCGGGCCCTCCATGGCATCGGGGAGCCAGGTGTGCAGCGGGAACTGCGCCGACTTTCCGGCTGCGCCGGCGAAGAGGCCGAGGGCGAAGAGCGTGAGGGCCGTCGAGCCGATGCTGCCGGCGATCGCGGCCGCGTAGATCTCGCCGATATCGAGCGTTCCGGTCTCCGTGAAGATGATGAGGAGCGCGATCATGAAGCCGAGATCGCCGACGCGGGTGACCATGAACGCCTTCAAGGCTGCTCGCCGCGCAGAGTCCTTCTGGAACCAGAAGCCGATCAGCAAGTACGAGCAGAGGCCAACGAGCTCCCAGAAGACGAACAGCTGGAGCACGCTCGATGCGAGCACGAGGCCCAGCATCGAGGCGGTGAAGAGGGACATGAAGGCGAAGTAGCGGTTGTAGCCTTCGTCTTCGCGCATGTACTCCTGCGAGTAGATCTGCACGAGGAGCGAGACGCCGGTGACCACGACAAGCATGACGCCGGTGAGGCCGTCCAGCGTGATGCCGATGTTGACCTGGAGGTCGCCGATGGTGAGCCATTCGTGGGAGTCGAAACCGATCCGAGCGCCGTCTGAGTCGGCGACGGAGTCGAGGGCCCAGAGCGAGAGCAGAAACGAGCCGAGGATGGCAGCGATCGTTAGGTAGCCGCTGTAGCGTGGACTCCAGGCGCCGCTACGGGTGAGGCCGAAGAACGAAACGAGCGTGATGATCGCGAAGGAGGCGAGGGGCAGGAACATGATCGCCCATACGGCGCCTTCCTTGATCGGATCTAGCACTGGCGGCTCCGAGGCATCAGCTCTTCCTCAGAATCTCTTCGGCGACATGGAGCTTGCCCCAGGGGACGTAGATGTCGTGCGTCTCGAACGCCGAGCCTTCGCGGAGGCCAGAGCGCGGGACTACCTGCACGGAGACGGCGCACTGGTTGAGGAGCTCTTTCCAGATCTCCGCCGAGTATGCGTTCTTGGTCTCCATGAACTTCGTCCACATAGCTAATTCGCTCCGCCCACTACCACTTGAGAAGATCGATCCGGTCGACGTTGATGGTGTCGCGAAGGCGGTAGAGAAGGACCGCCAGGGCGAGGGCGACTGCCGCCTCCGCCGCTGCGACCGTGATGATGAAGATGACGAAGATGTGCCCGTCCAGCGGTTCCGCCGACTCGACGAAGCGCGAGAACGAGATAAAGGTGAGATTGACGCCGTTGAACATCAGCTCGATGCCAATGAGGACACCGACGAAGTTCCGCTTCGCAAGCGCCATGTAGAGGCCGATGCCGAACAGAATCGCACCGATGACGAGGAAGTGTTCTAGGTCGACCGAGTCCACTACTCCGGCCCCTCCTCGGCGCCCTCGGGGCGCACGAGCAAGATCGCCCCGATGATCGCAGAAAGCAGAAGGACGGAGGCGATCTCAAACGGCAGAGCGTACTTGTCGAGGAGCAGATCGCCGATCGCTGTCGCCGTCTCCTCGAATCCGTCGCGCTCGCTGATCGCCCAGCTAGTGTCGAAGGCCACGAAGATCATCGTCCCGGCGACCAGAACCGCCAGGAGCAGCGCCGGCAGGAGCATGAAGCCCTCCTGGTTAAGGCGGCCGGCGCGCGGCGTGAGAACGATGGCGAAGATGAGGAGGATGGCGATGGCGCCGATGTAGATCAGAATCTGGACAACGGCGATGAAGTCGGCTGACAACGTTATGTAGAGCCCGGCGACGCCCGCGAACGTGACGATGAGGAGAGCGACCGAGTGTATTAGATTGCGCACGGCCGCGACACCGAACGCCGCGCCGACGGTTATGGCGGCGATGATCCAGAAGGCGACGACTGTGCCGGTATCTTCCATCAGGATGCCTCAGCGCCGGTGTAGTAGATCTTCCCGATCTCGCGTGTCAGCGTGGCGCGGTAGCCGCGCTGGCGACCGCTGCCGTGACCGAGAACACGAGCCCAGCCGACGATGAGGATCACGGCTAACACAGCGTTGACGGCGCCGATGGCCGGAAGCGCGACGTTGCGCGAGGCACCGGTCTCTTCCCAAGCGACAACCTCTGCGCCGATGATGAGGACGTTGAGGAGCATGAGCGGCAGCATGAACTTCCAGGCGAAGGTCATTAGCTGGTCAATGCGCAGACGGGGCAGGGTCCCGCGCGACCAGATGTAGAGGAAGAACACCGCGTAGAGCTTGCCCAGGAAGATGAGCCAGCCGGGGATCCACTCTTCGAGTCCAAACAGCGTCCAGCCGCCGAGGAAGACGGTCGTCACGACGGCGGCGATCGCAAAGCCGGCCATGTACTCCGCCTGGTAGAAGAAGCCGAACTTAATGCCGCCGTACTCCGTGTGGTAGCCCGCGGCGAGTTCGGATTCGGCTTCGCTGATGTCCATCGGCGAGCGGTTGATCTCGACAGCGCCGGCGATGATGTAGGCGATGAGAGGCAGCGGCAGGATAAAGACGAGCCACGTGTTGTACTCGTCTTGCCAGTCAACGAACGCCCCCAGGTTCATGCTGCCGATGAAGAGAACCGCGGCCAGCAGTGCGAGCACCTGAAGGAGCTCGTAGCTGATGAGCATCGCGATCGTGCGCATGGCGGCGAGAAGCGCATACTTGTTGTTGGAGGACCAGCCAGCGATGAAGACGGCGGGCGTCATGATGCCGGCGACGGCGATCAGGAAGAGGACGCCGACGTTGAGGTCGGCGAGCACCATCGATTCACCGAAGGGAACGACGGCGAAGACGACGATCGTCGGGATGAAGACGATGATGGGAGCGAGCCAGAAGAGTATGCGATCGGCGTCGCGGGTGGTGATCGCCTCCTTGAGCAGGAGCTTGATGGCGTCGGCGATCGGCTGCAGGAGTCCGGCGGGGCCGACGCGGTTCGGGCCCTTGCGGTTCTGCATCAGCGCCACGAGGCGCCGCTCGATCCAGATGAAGGCGATGACGCTGACGACGAGCCAAACGAGGATGACGAGGGACGCGATGAGGCTCCAGAGCACATAGTCCACTGCGTCCGGAGCGCCGATGCCGTCGATCAGCTCACGGATCGGGTTGGCGAGGTCTCGCAGGTCGTACCACTCACCACTGAGGAGGATCGCCATCTAACGGTCCACCTCGCCAACGACGATGTCGACGCTGCCGAGGATAACAATCGCGTCGGCCACGGTGGAGCCGATCGCCATTAGCTTTAGCGGAGTGAGGTTGATGAGTGAGGGCGAGCGGATGTGGAAACGAAACGGCGAAGGGCCGCCATCGCTGACGATGTAGAAGCCCAGTTCGCCGCGCGGCGATTCGATGCGGCCGTAAGCCTCGCCGACCGGCGGCCGAAAGGCGAGCGGCGCGATCGCCTGGCCGCCCGGCTGGACGGTCGAGGTGCCGAGGCGCTCGTGGACCGGGCCTGACGGCATCATGTCCAGCGCCTGCTCGAGCATGTACAGGCTCTGGCGCAGCTCAGCCAGCCGGATCACGAAGCGGTCGTAGCAGTCGCCGTTGGTGCCGACGGCAATCTCGAAGTCGAGCTTGTCGTAGGCGGCGTAGGGATCGGCCTTGCGGACGTCCCAGGCGACACCGCTGCCACGCAGCATCGGGCCGCTAACGGAGTGAGCGATCGCTTGCTCAGGAGTGAGCACACCGACGCCGCGCGAGCGAGCGACGATGATCTCGTTGCTGAGGAGAAGGTCTTCGTACTCGGCGAAGCGCTTCGGCAGGTCTTTCAGCAGCTTGTGCGCCTGCGGCATCCATTCGTCGGGGATGTCCCTGGAAACGCCGCCAATGCGCATGTAGTTCAGGGTCAGACGCGCGCCGCAGGCCATCTCGAAGAGGTCGAGGATCTTCTCACGGTCACGGAACATGTGCATGACAGGCGTCTGCCAGGCGCCGCAGTCGTTGGCAAAGATGCCGATAGCCATGCTGTGACTGGCGATGCGCTGGAGCTCAGCCATGATCGTGCGCAGGAATTGCGCGCGCTCCGGGACCTCTATGTTCATCAACTTCTCGACCGCGATCACGTAGGCGAGGTTGCCGGTCATGGCGGCGAGGTAGTCGGTGCGGTCGGTGAAGGGGATGTTCTGTGTGTAGGTACGCTCCTCGGCGAGCTTCTCCATCGAGCGATGGAGGTAGCCCATGATCATGTCGGCGTCGATGATCTGCTCGCCGTCGAGTGTGAGGCGCAGGCGAAAGACGCCGTGTGTGCTGGGATGTTGAGGCCCGACGTTGACGACGAACGGCTCGGACTTGATCGTCATTTCGTGCCTCTTCCGGAGAGGTCGACGCCCGGCTCGCCGGGGAAACGCTCAAGGCCGGGCATGTGGCCGCCGGGCATGTTGAGGTAGTCCTTGCGCAGCGGGAAGCCGGCGAAGCCTTCCCAGAGGAAGATGCGCCGCAGGTCGGGGTTGCCCTCGAACTGAATCCCGAGCAGGTCGTACGCCTCGCGCTCCTGCAGCTGCGCGCCGGGCCAGACAGGAACGGCCGACGGGACGGACGGGTTCTCGCGGTCGTCGCTAACGACCTTGATCGTCACCGCGCGATTGTGCTTGAACGACTCGAGATGATAGGCGACCTCGAACCACTGGATGCGATCGACGCCGGTGAGCGAGCTGAGAAACTGGTACGCGTGATCGGGGTCGTCGCGGAGCCAGGTCAACACTTCGACGAGACTGTCAGACTTGACGATCGCGAACTCCGGCTGGCCGTCGTCGACGGCGTCCGGGAACTGCCCGTCGATGGCGTGGGCGATCTGGATGCCGGTGACGTAGGTCGTCAACGGCCTAGGTCCATTCCAGTGCGTTCTTACGCCAGGCGTAGAGGAGACCGATGAAGAGGATGCCAACGAACGTCAGCACCTCGATCAGGCCGACGATCGCGAGGCGTTCGCCTGAAACGGCATAGGGATAGAGGAAAACGGCCTCGACGTCGAAGATGACAAAGAGGAGCGCGAAGTAGTAGTAGCGGAAGTTGAACTGCACCCAGGTGGGGCCTTCGGTCTCGACGCCGCACTCATAGGTGTCCTCTTTGATGCGATCAGGGTATTCGGGTCGCATCCGGATGCGACCGAGGAGCCATGAGCTGCCGATACCGCCAATGGGGAAAATAATGGCGATCAGGAGGAGAAATCCGACTTGTCCCCACTCAGGCAGCATAGGAAGAAAATCCGTTTGTGAATTTTGTCGCTAATCGAGCGGGAGTATAGCACGGGGCCCACATACGGACAAGCAGAATTGCCCCCCTTGACCGCACCCTCATTCTTCACGTAAAGGTTAGGGCAGATGTCCGACAAGAAGTACCCCAAACCCGTGCCCACCCCCAGCCCAGAGACGCAGCGCTTCTGGGATGGCACGAAGAAGCACGAGCTGTGGATACCCTACTGCCGCTCGTGCGAGAAGTCGTACTGGTACCCACGGGACTTCTGCCCGCTCTGCGGCAGCCGCGACGTTGAATGGCGACGATCCAGCGGCAAGGGACGCGTGTACACGTTCGCGATCCAATACCGCGCCTTCCATCCCGGCTGGGCCAACGAGGTGCCGTACGTCACGGCGCTGATCGACCTCGACGACGGCGTGCGCATTTTCTCGAACCTTGTCGGCGTGGAGGCCGACCCGAAGGCGCTGCGCTGCGAGATGCCCGTCGAGGTCGTGTTCGAGGACGTCACAGACGAGATCACACTGCCAAAGTTTAGGCCGGTGTCCCAGTGACGCCCGACAAAGAAAAGGCCGGCTGGCTAAAGCGCATCGCCATCGTCGGCGCGGACGAGTCCGACGAGATCGGGATGGTGCCGCACAAGGGCGTGCTGCAGCAGCACTCCGAGGCGGCGCTGAACGCGCTTGACGACGCCGGGCTCTCGCTAGCTGACGTCGACGGGCTGTTCACAGCCGGCGCCAGCACGCTCCAGGTGGCCGAGTATCTCGGCATCCAGCCGACGTACACCGACAGCACATCTGTCGGCGGGTCATCGTTCGTCATCCACGTCGAGCACGCGGCTGCGGCGATTGCGACGGGGCTGATCGACGTGGCGCTGATCACACACGGTGAGACCGGCTACTCCAACCGCTTTCGCAAGGTCTCGCGGGCGCCGATGGACCCGTGGTTTCCCGCCGCCCAGTTCGAGATGCCGTACCACATCGGCGGCCCACCAAGCTCGTACGCGCTGGCCTGCATGCGCCACATGCACCAGTACGGGACGACGCACGAACAGCTGGCCGAGATCGCGGTCGCTACGCGCAAGTGGGCGATGTTGAACCCCAAGGCGCTGATGCGCGACCCGCTGACGATCGACGACGTGCTGTCGTCGCGTTGGATCACATATCCGTTCCACTTGCTCGATTGTTGTCTCGTCACCGACGCCGGCGGCGCCATCGTCCTGACCAGCGCGGAGAGGGCGAAAGACTGCAAGAAGAAGCCGGTCTGGGTGCTGGGCTCGGGCGAGGCGCACACGCACTGGACGCTGGCCAACATGCCGGACCTGACAACGACGCCGGCGTCGATCTCCGGCCCGCGGGCGTTCGAAATGGCCGGCGTGCGACACGACGACATCGACGTCGTCGAGGTCTACGACTC
>CBDTZZ010000047.1:0-6916 GCA_965365035.1 uncultured bacterium
CAGCGCGAAATCGCGGACGCCGCCTACCTCTACCAGCGCGAAATCGACCGCAACGAGCGGGCAATCGTCGGCGTAAACGAATTCGTGATGGACGAGCCGCTCGAGATCCCGATCCTCGACATGGATCCGCAGGGCTACGACCGCCAGGTAGAGCGCCTCAACGAGATCCGCCGCTCGCGCGACAACCGTGAGACAGCGCGCACGCTGAAGGCGCTAGAGAGCGCCCTGCGCAAAGACGACAACGTGATGCCGTTCCTGCTCGACGCCGTCAGCGCCGACGCCACACTCCAGGAGTGTTGCGACGTTATGCGCGAGGTCTTCGGCGTCTACAACGAAGCCGCGATCGTCTAGCCGCCCGCCGAGCCGCTGTCCGGGCGCACAAGCTTGCCGTCGCGCATCGTGATCACCAGATCGGCCTGCCTGGCGATCGCAGTATCGTGCGTCGCGATGAGGACTGTGCGATCACCGCTGGCCAGGCTGCGCAGGAGCTGAACGATCTGTTCGCCTGTGACCGAATCCAGGTTCGCCGTGGGCTCGTCTGCCAGGATCAGCGGCGGGTCGTTCGCCAGCGCGCGGGCGATCGCCACGCGCTGCTGCTCGCCGCCGGAGAGCCGCGTCGGGCGGCGGCGGTGGCGGTCCGGCGCCAGCTTGCCCCGCGCCAGCAGCGACTCGGCCAGCGTCCGGCGGCCCTGGGCGTTCGGCTTGCCTCTCAGCTCCATCGGCAGCATCACGTTCTCGATCGCCGAGAGGTAAGGCATCAGGTTGAATATCTGGAAGACGAAGCCCACCTTGTCCCGCCGGTAGGCCACTTCGGCCGCGCCGCTCAGCCCCGACACGTCCGTGCCGTCAACCGTGATGCGTCCGGAGTCCAGCCGGTCGAGCGCACCCAGAAGGTTGAGGAGCGTGCTCTTCCCGCAACCGCTGGGCCCTTTGAGCGCGACGAGCTTGCCGCGCGGGATGGCGACCGAAACGCCATCGACTGCACGCACGATATCGGGGCCGCTCTTGAAGTGCTTGACGACCTCCTCCAGGACGGCCGCACCAGCACCGGCAATTACTGCGTTACTCATAGCGAAGCACCTCCGCGGGCTTGACCCGGCCCACATACCAGGCCGGAATTACCGTTGCCACCAGCGCCAGTCCCAGCGCGATGACCAGCGCGTAGCCGAAGACTTCTGGCGAGACTGCGACATCGATCTCGCCGAGCAAGTTGCCTGCAGGACCGCCACCAGCCCCGACGGTTACGTCTGCACCCGGCCGCCCAAAGCCTCCGCCGCCAACCTGGATAGTCGGATCGGACACCAGACCGTCAGCCACCGTCTGCGCCAACGGGAACGTGGCCAGCGCACCGATAAAGGCGGCGATTACGGCGATGAACACCGTCTCCAGCGTCATCTGGCCGACGACGTTCCAGTTCGAAGCGCCAAGCGCCTTGAGGATTCCGATCTCTCTGACCCGCTGTCGCGCAACGATGGCCACCGAGAAGAGGATGATCGCCGCGCTGGCGATCAGCGCCGCTATCATGCCGACGCGGCTGCTGTCCGCGGCGTCTGCGAGCGGCGCGCTGATGGCGTCGAAGGCCGCTTCCTGCGTCGTTACGTCGGCCACGTCTTCGCCCAGCGTCACGCGGATCTCTTCGGCCGTCGAGTTGACGTTCTCCGCAGTGTCCACCTGGACTCTGATCGCGTCGACTTCGCCTTCGCGGTCGAAAAGGACGCGCGCCGTGTCCAACGGAAGGAACATGGCGTTATCGCCAAACTGTGTGCCCGTAACGAAGATCCCCACGACTTCGACGTCCACCTCGTTCACCGCGAACGTATCGCCGACCACCAGCCCGTTCGTCTCCGCCAGACTCGCGCCGATCACGGCAACGTTCGCCTCGCCTTCGTCCGACTCGAACGTGCGGCCGCTTGTAATCTCAACGTTGTCGACGCCGAGGGAAGCGAGCGCCGTCGGGTTGTCGGTGCCGGTGACGATCACGGGTATCTGGAAGCCGCCGGCAGGCCGGTTGCCTGCGAAGGGCGAGTTCGCCGGCGGCTCGATCGTGCCGCCGATGAGGTCATCACCGGTGTATTGCTCGGTTATCGTCCGTGTGTAGCCCGTGACGTGCTCGATGGAGGCGATCGCCTCCACTGCATCGTCAGTGAGAGTCGCCTGAACAGCGTCGGCGTCGGTGTCGGCATCATCAGCGACGTTCGGGGCGTTCGGCCCGCCCGCGCCGCCAGGACCGCCCCCACCACCCGCACCTCCCCCACCACCGCCGAAGCCGCCACGGAAGATGAACCCACCGCCGAAGCTTCCCGCCGGCTGCACGGTCACAGTCGTACCGACCTGGCTCTGTATCTCGTCAAGACGCTCGTCGAACGCACCGTCGACCGTGATCATGATCAGAGCGAGGCCGATGCTGACGCTGAGGACGCCAATGAGGAGGGCCGCCCGCAGCGGCGAGCGCAAGAGGGCGCGCACTGCCCAACGAAGAGTCTTCATGCTCACTCCCTTTCAGACGTATTGTCGGCGATCCTATGATGGTGCGGTTAAGGTAAGGTTAGCGGCACGTTAAGGAACTCTCATCTGCGGCCGCAGAATTGAGGCTTGGCCTAAACCTCACGTTTACGTTATAGTAGGCATGACGGCCCGGTTTCGCCCCACACGCACCGGGTTCGGCTCACCGTATCGCCCGTGCCCCGACAACTGCGGGGACAACGCCTGAGGGAGGCCCACATTGGTAGATCAGCAAGCCGACACGATCACGCTTGACCCCGAAGCCAGTGTCGACGACGGCTGCGCGCACCACTGGCAGATCGCCACTCCGAACGGCGTAACCAGCGAAGGCGTGTGCAAGCGATGCGGCAAGTCCCGCGCTTTTCTCAACTACAGCCAGCGCAAGATGATGGTGCGCTCCGTGAAGTCCAACGGAAACAACGGAAACAACGCCAACGCCGCCAACAGTAACGGCAACGGCAAGAAGACCCGCTAAGCAAACTTTCGCAAGACATACAGGGGCGAGCTTAACGCTCGCCCCTTTCTCTTGCCCCGCGTTGACCCCCGCGCGCGCTTCTACGTATGATGGCGCCGCTCATGGTTACCCTTACCGAAGCGATCAAACGCGCCCGTAGCGAGGATCGCTCCGTGCTCACTGAGATCGAGTCGAAGCAGGTACTGGCGGCTGCCGGTATCCCCGTGGCCGAGGCGACGCTGGCGGCTTCTGCCGAAGAAGCGGTCAAGGCGGCGGCCAAGGCTGGCTTCCCGGTCGTGCTCAAGATCGTCTCGCCGGACGTCACGCATAAGTCCGACGTCGGCGGCGTCAAGATCGGCCTGGAAGACGCGGCAGCGGTTGGCGCGGCCTACGACGATATCATCGCCGCTGTGAAGGAACGCCAGCCAAAGGCCCGCATCGAAGGCGTTGCCGTGCAGGCGATGGCGCGCCCCGGCACCGAGGTGATCGTGGGCATGAGCAAGGACCCGCAGTTCGGGCCGGTGCTCATGTTCGGGCTCGGCGGCATCTTCGTTGAAGTCCTCAAGGACGTCGCCTTCCGCATCGTGCCGCTGGAAGAGCGCGACGCCACCGAGATGATAGACGAGATCAAAGGCCGCGCCGTCCTCGACGGTGTGCGCGGCGGCGAACCGGCGGACATCGGCGCGCTGACCGGCCTCCTGCTCCAGCTCTCTGCCTTCGCCGAGGCCAATCCGCAGGTGGAAGAGCTGGACCTGAACCCCGTCTTCGCCTACAAAGACGGTTGCCTCGCCGTTGACGCGCGCATCGTCTTGAGCGCGGAGAGCTGACGGGCGCGCCCAGATGGACTACCCGGACCTAACCCAGCGGCTGGATCGCGCCTTCAACCCGAAGACCGTGGCCGTCGTCGGCGACAAGCGGGCGATGGGCTACATGTGGCTGCATTCAATGAAGGCGTTCGCCGGCAAGCTGTACTCCGTGCAGATCGACCCGGCCGAGATCCCCGGCATTGAGGCGCTCGATGTCCCGAACTACGCCGCCGTGTCCGAGATTCCCGACGACATCGACTACGTGCTCTGCGCCGTTCCCCGGCCCGTCGCCGCGCGCATCGTCGCCGACTGCGCGAAGAAGAAGGTCGGCGCCGTAGCGCTCTTCACGTCTGGCTTCGCGGAGACGGAAACAGAAGAAGGCATCGAAGCCCAGCAACAGGTGACCGAGATCGCCCGCGAGAACGACCTGCTGCTGATCGGCCCCAACTGTATGGGCATCTACAACCGGCGGCTCGGCGTGCGCCACAGCCCGGACCAGGAGTCCGGCGACGCCGGCAACGTCGGCTTCATCAGCCAGAGCGGCACGCACTGCATCAACTTCTCGCTGATCGGCGCCACTCACGGCATCAAGTGCTCTAAGACGGTTTCCTTCGGTAACGCCGTCCTCCTCGATGCACCGGACTACATCGACTACCTGGCGCAGGACGCCGAGACCGACGTCATCGCCATCTATATCGAAGGCACGAAGGACGGCCCGCGCCTGTTGCGCTCGCTCAAGGCCGCGACCGCGCGTAAGCCGGTCGTCGTCTGGCGCGGTGGGACGAGCACCGCAGGCTCCCGCGCGGTTTACTCGCACACGGCGTCTCTGGCGGCCGCACCGGACGTCTGGAGCGCAGCGATGCGTCAGGCCGGCGTCATCGAGACCGACGGCCTCGACGAGACGATCGACGTTGTGAAGGCGCTCGTCTACTGCAAGCCGGCGGCCGGGAAGAGGATGGGCCTCGTGGCGATGACCGGCGGCCAGTCCGTCGTCATCACCGATGCCTTCGAGCGCGAGGGAATGGAAGTGCCGCTTCTAACACCGGCCTCCTACGAGAAGCTGGCGTCGTTCTTCAATATCATCGGCGGCAGCTACCGCAACCCTCTCGACGCCGGCGGCACCATCGGCATGGGCTTCGTGCCCGGCAACCTCAAGAAGCTCTTCGAGATCCTGGACGAGGACGAGAACGTCGACGCCATCGCCATGGAGGTCAGCGGCACCTTCATCGCCCGCCGCCTGCGCGCCAACCCGGAGATGATGGACGGGCTCCTCGACATACTCTCCGAGCAGCGTGAGCGCTCCGCCAAGCCGTTCCTCGCGATTACGCACCCCAGCCACATCGAAGACGTGATGTCCGAGGTGCGACGCAAGCTCCTGGACCGCGGCGTGGCTGCGTTCACCAGCTTTCACGCGGCGGCCCGCGCCCTGGCGCTCACGACGGCCTACTGGGCGCGCCGCGACGGCGCGTAGCCGCTGATGGCCAGCCCGACCACGATCTTCCCTGCGCGGAGGGTGATCACAATGAACCCGGGCTTTCCGGAAGCGGAAGCAGTCGCCATACGCGACGGGCGCGTCCTGGGTGTCGGGATGATAGATGAGCTCGCAGGCTGGGGCGAGTACGGGCTCGATGAGACGTTCCGCGATAAGGTGCTGATTCCCGGGTTCGTGGAAGCGCACTGTCACGCCATGGAAGGAGCGATGTGGTCGTTCCCCTACGTAGGTTACTTCGACCGAACGGCGCCCGACGGCACGCTCTGGCGTGGCTGTAGGAGCATCGATGACGTCATCGCCAGGCTGCGAGAGGCCAGCGCGAAAGTGGAGAATCCCGCCACAACCCTGTTCGCCTGGGGCGTCGACCCGATTTACTTTCCCGGCGAACGGCTAACGGCAGCACATCTCGACCGCGTGTCTGAAGAGCGGCCGGTCTTCATCTTCCACGCGAGTGGGCACCTGGCGACCGTGAACAACGCCCTCATGCGTGCCGAAGGCATCACCAGGGAGACAGATGTGGCGGGCGTCGTCAAAGGAGCGGACGGAGAACCGCTGGGAGAGCTGCAGGAACTGGCCGCTATGATCCGCGCGCGGACCGCACTGGGAATGCTGATGAGCGCTGACTCGGCGGAATCGCTGCGGAATATGGGCCGAGCCTGCGTTCGGGCCGGAGTGACCACGTTCACGGACCTGGGCGCGATGCTGTTCCGGCCGGACCTCGTGGCGCGCTGGCAGGAGGTTGTGAACGAGGACTCATTCCCGGCAAGAGCTTCAGTACCCTACGGGCCGCACTTGGGCGGCCCGACAGACCCGGCAGAGATCGCCGGGATCGTAACGGAGCTGGCAAAGACGAGCACAGACAAGCTGCGGTTCGGGCAGGTCAAGCTGATACTGGACGGCTCAATCCAGGGGTTCACAGCCTGCGTCGGCTGGCCCGGCTACTTCGCGGGCACTGACCACAGCCAGTGGCTGATCGACCCAGAAGAGCTGCCCGAGATCGTCCTCGCATACCATGAGGCGGGGATAACGGTGCACGCGCACTGCAACGGCGATCTAGCCAGCGAGGCGTTCATCGGCGCAGTGGAGAACGCACTGCGAGCGCACCCCCGCTGGGATCACCGGCACACCATCCAGCACAGCCAGATGACGACGGCTGCCCAGTATCGGCGGATGGCGGCCGCCGGGATGTGCGCGAACATCTTCAGCAACCACATCTACTACTGGGGCGACCAGCACGCCGAAATCACGCTTGGCCCGGAGAGAGCGGCCCGCATGGACGGCTGCGCCACGGCAGCCCGGGAAGGTGTCCGCTTCGCGCTGCACTCGGACGCGCCCGTGACCCCGCTTGGCGGCCTCCACCTGGTCTGGGCGGCGGCGAACCGGCTGACGGCGTCAAATCGCGTGCTCGGCGAGCACGAACGAATTCCCATCTACGACGCGCTGCGCGCCGTTACCGTCGATGCCGCATATACCCTGAGGATGGACCGCGACGTGGGGACGATAGAGTCCGGGAAGTGGGCGGATTTCGCAGTGCTGGATGATGATCCTCTGGCCGTGGACGTCCAACAGGTCAAGGACATACCGGTGTGGGGAACGGTGCTGGCTGGCGTGCCCCAGCCAGCTGACTAACCTGCTGATCGTCTGGACCGCGGCGTGGCTGCG
>CBDTZZ010000048.1:0-6822 GCA_965365035.1 uncultured bacterium
CGGCCGTTTCGTCCGCTGGTGCACCGACAACGGCTTCCGGGTGCTTTCGATGACCGCTTCGCCGATCCTCGGCGCCGAAGGGAACCGCGAATTTCTCTTCTGGCTGCGGCAGGATGGAGGCACTGCCCAGTGAAGAAAGTCGGGATCTTTGTGCACTCGCAGTCGGAGGCGGCTGCCAAGCTGGCCGAGGAGGTGAGCGCGCACCTAACCTCGCACGGGGCGGATGAGGTCTGGGCGTCATCGGACTGGGAAGCCGGCGACCTGCAGACGAAGATCCCGGGCACGGACCTGCTGATCTGCCTCGGCGGCGATGGAACCGTGCTGCACGCGGCGCGGTCCGTGATTCCCCACGAGATCCCGATACTCGGCGTGAACATGGGCCGGCTCGGCTTCCTGGCAGAGGTGAGGCCCGCTGACTTGATGGACTACTTGCCGCGCCTTCTCGCCGGCGACTTCCGGGTCGAGTCCCGCACAATGCTACAGGCGAGGGTGCCCGACTGGGGCCTGACGTATCATGCGCTCAACGATGTCGTCGTCGGCCGCAGGACTGTGAGCCGGCCGGTCTACGTTGAGGTGACGGCGAACGGCTCGCGCCTGGCGATCCACCGCTGCGACGCGGTAATCGTGGCGACGGCAACGGGCAGCACAGCCTACTCGCTGTCTGCCGGTGGGCCGATACTGCACCCGGAGTCAGCCGACCTGATCATCACGCCGGTCTCGACGCATATGGCAGTCGCTCGGCCGATTGTTATGCCGCCGGACACGACGATTGACCTCACCGTGAGCGCCGACAAGGACGCTATCGTCAGCGTCGACGGCCAGATCGACCACGACCTCGACTCCGGGCAGACCGTGACGATCTGCCGCAGCGCCCACTGCGCGCGCTTCGTCCGCTTCTCTGAGCCGAAGGAGTACTACGCACTTCTGTCTGAGCGGCTCGATTGGCTGCGTGTCCTGCGGACGACGGAGAATCTCGATCTGTTCGACCTTGACGTTGCGGCGATCCCGCGTTGAGCGAAGATCGCGAACCGGCCGCCGAGCGCGTAATCGAAAGCAAGCGCATCTTCGAGGGCCGCATCTGCGCCCTACGTGTCGACACCGTACGGCTGGAGGATGGCCGCACGGCAACCCGCGAGATCATCGAGCACGACCCGGTGGTGGCGATGGTGCCGGTGGAGGCGGACGGTACGGTCGTTCTGATCCGGCAGTTCCGGCTGGCTACCGGTGGGGTGATGCTGGAGATACCAGCCGGTATCGTCGATCCCGGTGAAGACGCCGTCACCGCGGCGCAACGCGAGCTGCGCGAAGAGACCGGGCTGCGCGCCACGAAGCTGACGCAGATGGCCGAGTTCTTCGCCTCGCCCGGCTTCCTCACCGAGTTGATGACGATCTTTCTGGCCGAGGGGCTGGAGCCGGCGCCTCTGGATGCGGACGAGGACGAAGACATCGTTATCCGTAGGGTGAGCCTGGATGAGGCCGTGCGCCTGGTGGAGGATGGCCAGATCAAGGACGCGAAGAGCGTGGCTGGCATACTGCTTGCAGCTAGACGGCTGCTCGCCTGACCTGGCAGGCTGGATTGAAGGTTATAGGTAACGTTGATAGAATGGCGTCGTAATCACGAGAGTAGTCAATAGCTCGGAGTACAACTAGATGGCGCAACTAGACAGGACGGTCAGTCCGCCTCACAGGCTCGGATTCCTGCGCACTCTGCGTACCGACGCCTGGTGGTTTGAGCCGGGGGTCATCGCTCTTGGTCTCTCTGTCTTCCTCGGTTATCTGACCGTTAGCGCCTTTCTCGACGGCTGGGCATACGAGATCGGTCCCTATCTGACGCCTGTGTTCGAGCCGAAGCTGGCTGGCTCGTTTGACGCCTGGTACTTCTCTCCGGCGCTGCTTATCCTCTGGGTTCCGGTGGGGTTTCGCGCCACGTGCTACTACTACCGCCGGGCGTACTACCGCTCGTACTTCATGAGCCCGCCGGCCTGCGCCGTCGGTGACGCAATGCCGAAGTACAGCGGCGAGGGCACCTTCCCGCTCATCATGCAGAACCTGCACCGCTTCTTCATGTACGCCGCGCTCGTCTTCGTCGTGCTGCTCTGGATCGGGGCGATCCGCAGCTTCTACAACACGGAAGGCATCATCGATGGCGTGGCGGTGGAGACGGGCTGGGGAATCGGCCTCGGCTCCATCGTGCTGGTGATCAACGCGACGTTGCTGATGATGTACTCATTCAGCTGCCACTCTTTTCGACACCTGGTCGGCGGCGGCAGTAGCTGCTTCAGCTGCAGTGTCGTCAGCCGGGCGCGCAAGCGCATCTGGGACCGCGTATCGGACTGGAACGAGTCTCACCTGGGCCTGGGCGAGCCTGATCTGGATCGTCTTCACCGACGTCTACATCCGCCTCGTTGCCAACGGCCACATCACTGACCCGAACACCTGGGGCGGATTCTGAGTGGGCGAAATCGAGACGCACGAATACGACGTTGTCGTTATCGGCGCGGGCGGCGCCGGGCTGCGGGCCGCCATCGAGGCCTCGGCCCTGGGCGCGCGCACGGCGCTCGTCTGCAAATCGCTGCTGGGCAAGGCGCACACGGTGATGGCCGAGGGCGGCATCGCGGCGGCGATGGGCAACGTCTACTCTGAAGACAACTGGCAGGTCCACTTCCGCGACACGATGCGCGGCGGCAAGATGCTTGGCAACTGCCGCATGGCGCAACTTCACGCGCAGGAGGCGCCGGAGCGCGTACACGAGCTGGAATCGTGGGGAGCGCTGTTTGACCGCACGGACGACGGCCGCATTCAGCAGCGCGCCTTCGGCGGCCACCGCTACGACCGCCTGGCGCACGTCGGCGACCGCACCGGCCTGGAGATGATCCGCACGTTGCAGCAGCACGCCGTCCACAAAGGCATCGACGTCTACATGGAGTGCACGATCTCGCGCCTGCTCAAGGATGGAGACCGCATCTCAGGCGCAGTCGGCTACTGGCGGGAGAGCGGGGACTACGTGGCCTTCAAGGCGAAGGCCGTCGTCCTGGCGACCGGCGGCACCGGCAAGGCGTTCCGGATCAACTCTAACTCGTGGGAGTACACGGGCGATGGGCACTCGCTCGCTCTTTGGGCGGGCGCTGAGCTGATCGACATGGAGTTCATCCAGTTCCACCCCACGGGCATGGTCTGGCCGCCCAGCGTGCGCGGCATCCTGGTCACAGAGGGTGTGCGCGGTGAAGGCGGCACGCTCAGCAACGCCGATGGCGAGCGATTCATGTTCGACTACATCACCGATTACTTCCGCGCAGAGACGGCCGAGACCGAAGAAGAGGCCGACCGCTGGCACGAGGACAAGCTGAACAACCGCCGCACACCTGACCTACTGCCGCGAGATGAGGTGGCGCGGGCGATCGTCGCCGAGGTGAAGGCCGGGCGAGGCAGCCCCCACGGCGGCGTCTTTCTGGACATCGCCTCACGGCGGTCGGCGGACTACATCAAGCGCGCGCTGCCCAGCATGTACCATCAGTTCAAGCAGCTCGCCGACGTCGACATAACGGCTGCGCCGATGGAAGTCGGCCCGACGATGCACTATACGATGGGCGGCGTTCGGGTCGAGCCGGACACTGGCGCGGCGACGGTGCCCGGCCTCTTCGCTGCTGGCGAATGCGCCGGGGGCATGCACGGCGCCAACCGCCTCGGCGGAAACTCGCTCTCGGACCTGCTCGTGTTCGGCCGGCGCGCCGGTATAGGCACAGCGGAGTACGCCCTCGGCCTTGGCTCGCCGCCAGCGCTCGCCGACGCCGATGTCGACACCGTTACCGCTGAGATGGACGAGAACTTCGGAAGCGACGGCGACGAGAACCCCTACACGATCCAGTCGGATCTGCAGGACGCGATGCACACGCTAGTCGGCATTATCCGCACCGGCCCCGAGATACAGGAAGCGTTGGGCAAGATCGCTGAGCTGAAGGAACGCGCGGCGAGGGCCAGCGTCACCGGAAGCAAGGCGTACAACCCCGGCTGGCACCTGGCGATGGACCTGCGCTCGCTCCTGACGGTCGCGGAGGCGATAGCCCGCTCGGCGATCGAACGGACGGAGAGCCGAGGCGGCCACACACGCGACGATTTCCGGGAGACCGATCCCCAGTGGGGCAAGTGGAACCTTTCGCTGAGCCAGGCTGCGGACGGCTCGATGAAGCTGGAGAAGACCCCGCTGCTGGAAGTGCCGGCCGATCTGGCCGCGCTACTTGAGGAGGCTGGATAGTGTCTGAAGTAACGCTGAGCGTCTTTCGTGGCGATGCTAACGGCGGCGAGTTCGTCGACTACACCGTCGAAGTGGGCGAGGGGCAGGTCGTGCTTGATGTCGTGCACACCGTGCAGGCGACGCAGGCTGCCGATCTGGCCGTGCGCTGGAACTGCAAGGCCGGTAAGTGCGGCTCCTGCAGCGCCGAAGTCAACGGCAAGCCGTGCCTGATGTGCATGACGCGCATGAACACGCTCGACGTCAGCCAGCCGATCAGCGTGGCGCCGATCAAGACGTTCCCGCTGATCAAGGACCTGGTGACGGACGTCTCGTTCAACTACGAGGGCGCGAAGCAGATCCCGGCGTTCGCGCCGCGCGCCCCCGACGCCGCCGACGGATCCTATCGCATGATGCAGCAGGACATTGAACGCGGCCAGGAGTTTCGCAAGTGCATTGAGTGCTTCCTTTGCCAGGACGTCTGCCACGTCATCCGCGACCACCCTGAGAACAAGCCGAACTTCCTGGGTCCGCGCCAGTTCGTGCGCCTGGCGGAGCTGGAGATGCACCCGCTGGACACAGCCGACCGGACCGAGTTCATCCGCGAGGCCGGCGGCATCGCCTACTGCAACATCACGAAATGCTGCACGGAAGTCTGCCCGGAGGGCATCCACATCACGGACAACGCGATCATTCCGCTGAAGGAGCGCGTCGTGGACAAGTACTACGATCCGTTCCGCTGGATCTTCGGCAAGCTGACCGGTCGCGACTAGTCGACGGCCGGCGCCGCTTCGCTGTCTGAGGCGACCGGCGTCGCTTCCTCGGCGCGCTCCTCTGCGGCGAGCATGTCCTTGAGCGCGCGCAAGGCAACCTCCACCTGATCGTCGTCCGGCGGCTTTGTCGTAATCGACTGCAGCGCCAGATTCGGCCACATGAGGACCTTCGTGATCGGGCTCGAGGCGTAGGCACCTCCCAGTCGGATCACCTCATAGGCGATCGAGGCGATCACCGGAATCAGCACGATGCGAGAGACGATGCGCAGCCAGAGGTCGGGGTTACCGACAGCGGCGAAGACGAAGACGCTGACGACGACGACTGTAAGCAGGAAGCTCGTGCCGCAGCGGACGTGAGCCGTGGGATGACGCTGCACGGCCTCGGGCTCCAGCGGGTCGCCGGCTTCGAGGGCGTGGATGCTCTTGTGCTCGGCGCCGTGGTACTGGTAGACGCGGCGGATGTCCGGCATGAGGCCGATTGCGGCCACGTAGCCGACGATGACGCCGAGCCGGATCAGCCCCTCGACGGCGACCACGGCAAGATCGTTGCCGAGCAGGCCGTGCAGTAGATCCGCGAGGATCAGCGGTCCGGCGAAGAAGATGCCGCCGACGATGACGAGCGAGACGACGACCATCACCCACATTGAGCCGCCGGGCTCTTCTTCTTCTTCGCCCAGCTGGACGCTGGACGACCACATTAGCGCGCGCATGCCCAGCGCCAGCGTCTCCCAGAGCACGATGACACCGCGGAGGAAGGGAATGCGCCGCAGGCCGCCCGAATAGACGCTGCCAAGCGTCTCCTGGCGCGTGGCGATGCCGCCGTCTGGACGGCGGCAGGCGATCGCCAACGTCTTCGGCCCGCGGATCATGACCCCTTCGATCACGGCCTGGCCACCGTAGTACACGCGCTTATTCGGCATCGTTCAAGTTCAGGATAACCGCTTGCCGACGTAGCCGCAGTGCTTGATCCGGGAAGGCCTGAGGCTGCGGGAATGAAATGAGGCCCCGAACTGCGGGGCCTCAAAGCATATTTTGACGGGATGCCTACTTCATGCCGTAGCGGCGCCGGAAGCGTTCGACGCGGCCGGCCGTGTCGACGATGCGGTGCTCACCGGTGAAGAAGGGGTGGCACTTGCTGCACACCTCGACTCTGACCTCCGCCTTGGTGGCGCGAGTTTCCCAGGTGGTGCCACAGGCGCAGGAGAATACTGCGTCCACGTACTCGGGATGAATATCGGTCTTCATTTCGTACCTTTTTCCTTACTCCGCACCCTCGCTGACGAGGATGCTTACTTTCTTGCGGGCGCCCTTCTTGGCGAAGGGCGAGAACTTGACGTGGCCATCCTTGAGCGCGAAGAGCGTGTGGTCGCGGCCCATGCCGACGTTGAGGCCGGGGTGGATGCGCGTTCCGCGTTGGCGAACGATGATCGTTCCCGTCCGGACGACTTGGCCGTCGAAGCGCTTCACGCCTAGCCGGCGTCCCTTTGAGTCTCTGCCGTTCTTGGCGCTTCCGCCGCTCTTTTTGTGTGCCATTATTTCGTTTCCTCCGGCTCATCCTTAGCTTCCGGCGCCGGCGGCGCGGCTTCTTCGGCCGGCGGCTCTTGCTTTGCCTCAGGCGCAGGCGCGGGGGCTTCCGCTGTCGTCGGCTCTTCCGTCGCCTCCGGAGCGGGCTGCGGGGCCTCTTCTGCCTTCGGCTCTTCAGCTTCCGCCTTTGCCGCCGCCTTCTTTGGCTGCCGCTTCGTTGTGGCCTTCTTGGCCGTGGTCGCCTTCTTCGCGGTGGTTCGGCGGGCCCGCTTCGGCTTCGCCTCCGCCTCGGCGGGT